>JBAWET010000285.1:0-4027 GCA_049591355.1 Nitrososphaeraceae archaeon | reverse complement strand
TATATCAAGTGTTCCTTTGTGAAAGAAGAAAGCTCATAATCATTTGTCATATACAGCGCATAGAACGGACACGCATCGACACATAACGCACAAAATACACATTTACCATAATCAATCTGTGGCATTATCGCCTTTTTGTTATGCTTCCACTGTTCTTCTACTTTGACCATCCCTATTGCTTCTGCAATTCCTTCACAGGCTATTGCGCATAGCTGACATCCTGTACATTTGTCATGGAATAGTATGTGTCTTCCCCTTGAACCTGCAATACCCACACCTTTCTTTGGATCAAATTGATACCCATCTCCCACAAATTTGAGTTTCTGTTCGGGATAGCGCAGGGTAAATCTCTTTATAAGTAGGTGCTTTGAGCCTGATTCTATTGCTTTTATAAAGCCTCCAGCAGATGACATTCTTACTTGCTCTATTACTATTGAGATATACTAAAAGCCTTTGTTTACCTCTTAAATCCGTGAATGAATGAAAATTAGCACAATACGGTGTTTAAATAGCGTGATGACGAGCTGTACACAATGACAACCGAAGAGATTAACATTCATAATACTACTACTACTGCTCAGGCTCAAAAGGCTGAAGGAACCAAACAAGGTCCTCAAGACCTTAACATGGATTATTCCAAATATGACTTTAAGGATTCAACTGAGCTTTACGTTTATCTGAGCAAGAAGGGTCTGTCTCGCGGCACGGTTGAGGAGATAAGCCGTCTCAAGGCAGAACCTGATTGGATGCGCGATTTTCGATTGCGGTCATACGACGTTTTTATGAGCAAACCTATGCCTAACTGGGGAGGCGACCTCTCTCACATCGACTTTCAAAATATATACTACTATGCAAAGGCATCAGAAAAACAGAGCAAGAATTGGGATGACGTACCAGAGGCTGTGAGGAACACATTTGAAAAATTGGGAATTCCTGAGGCAGAACGCAAATTCTTGGCCGGTGTTGGTGCCCAGTATGAATCTGAAGTTGTCTACCATAATCTAAGAGAAGATCTGGAGAAGCAAGGTGTCATCTTTGTAGATACAGATACAGCTGTCAAAAAGTATCCTGACTTGATGAAGAAACATTTTGGAAAAGTTATCCCGCCTGAAGACAACAAATTTGCCGCCCTTAACAGTGCTGTGTGGTCTGGCGGCTCATTCATTTACGTACCTCGAAACGTCAAGATTGATCTCCCACTTCAAGCCTACTTTAGAATCAATGCCGAAAATATCGGTCAATTTGAACGTACTCTAATCATAGCCGATGAAGGCGCAGAAGTTCACTACATTGAGGGCTGTACTGCTCCAGTCTATGCTACAGAATCATTACATTCCGCAGTAGTGGAACTGATAGCCAAAAAAGGAGCCAAGATCCGTTACACTACCATACAGAATTGGAGTAAAGACGTCTACAACCTTGTAACCAAGAGAGCCTATGCATACGAGAAGGCCACCGTAGAGTGGATTGATGGCAATCTAGGCAGCAAGTTGACGATGAAATATCCTGGTGTCTACATGCTTGGACGAGGAGCACATGCTGAAGTTATCTCTATCGCTTTTGCAGGTAAAGGTCAACACCAAGATGCAGGTGCCAAGGCGGTACATCTAGCACCTGATACCACATCACGTATTACCAGCAAGTCAGTCAGCAAAGACACTGGACGTACAACCTATCGAGGCCTCCTACATGTAGCAAAAGGTGCTACTGGTGTCAAATCCACAGTACGCTGTGACGCACTTCTTCTTGATAAGGACTCTAGAACTGACACCTATCCATATGTCGAAGTAAATGAAGACGATGCCACCATCTCTCATGAAGCAACTGTAGGTAAGATAGGCCAAGACCAGATCTTTTACCTAATGAGTCGTGGCTTCACAGAATCAGATGCACTCTCACTTATAGTTGGTGGATTCATGGAACCATTCACAAAAGAGCTGCCGATGGAATATGCAGTAGAACTCAACCGAATGGTAAAAATGGAAATGGAAGGCTCAGTAGGCTAATCGTAATCGTAATCGTAATCGTACAACAAACAGAAATAGTATTAGTATTAGAATTAGTAATAATAGCATCATTAAAAGCAGCAGAGCACCAATAACAGTAATAACCATGGCACAACAATAGCAATACTGCAAGAGTATCTCTCTTCAACCGGTTAGAATTTTTATAAATCTCGATTGAGAAATCTTAACCAGTACAGTCATGGAATAGAAAGGTAGATAATACATCCTGCTATTCTATCTCAAATAGAATATGTCTACTACTCCTACTTCTACCTCACTGTCACAAGTAGACAGTAATTATGTCAAGAATATCAGTCGAGAAAATTCAGAACCTGCATGGATGTCTGAAATGAGAGAGACTGCTTTTTCTAAATACAATAGCTTGCCATTCGAAGTCTCACCACTATATTCCAAATATTCTGACGCTAAAAGACTCCATCCAGAACAAGTTCATATTCCGCAAACACACAAGCAATTTGAACCAAACCAAGACACAATAGAGAGAATCGGAGAATTAGAAAAAGAAGAGGAAAAAGAGACCAGCGTATTAAGAATCGGTTCATACATAGTTCGTTTACATATTACGGAACAGATGTCAGAACAGGGCATAGTGGTAATGGACTTACGTGACGCATTGAATAAGCATGGTGATCTTATCAGAAAACATCTCGTCAAGAATACCTTAAAGTATGACGAGGATAAATTTTTGGCCCTCGAAGCATCTTGCTTTGACTCAGGCATTTTCATTTACATTCCAAAAAATGTCACATTCAACGATTCGATTAGATTAGTGAATACTCTTCCCGATGATGGGAGCTCCTCAATTAGTAGAAATATTGTTGTCGCAGAACCTGGTTCAAAAGCAAGCATCGTGCAAGAGATTTACTCCCCTCCACAGCAAGCAGCCAATAACAGTACACAGCAAAGTTATTTTGAACTTTTAGAATGTCATGTGGAACCAAATGCCCAACTTGAGATGGTAACTCTCCAAGCAATGGACGAAAAGAGTTCAATCAATTTTTCAAACAGAAAAGCATTCATTGAGAGGGACGGAAAGATGTCCTGGTACATGGGGTTGTTTGGTACCCAACTTTCACGATACAAAATTGATAGCATAACGAAAGGTGCTGGTTCTTCGGCAGAAGATGTTGAAATAATATTTGGCGTAGGACAACAATCATTTGATATCTCCTCGAATTTGCTCCATTATGGCGAGTCCTCTAGGGGTAGAGTTCTCGCAAAATCAGTAATGAAAGATAATTCAAAATCTCTATTTAAGGGCATGATAAAGATTGAAAAAGGGGCAAAGTCCACCGAATCTTACCTGGCAGGCCACGCTATTCTTTTGGACAAAGGTGCAAAATCAGATGCAATCCCAGGCCTTGAGATTGAAACTAACGAAGTCAGAGCGACACATTCTGCCTCAGTTGCACAGATAGACGAAAACCAGATTTTCTATCTCATGTGCAGGGGGCTTAGCAGAGAAGGGGCGAAGAGGGAAATCGTAAGTGGATTTCTCGAGCCACTATCAAGAAAAATGGGTCCTAGGATACGAGCATGGGTAAACTATTTGATTGAAAATAAATGGAACGGAAAGCCACTTATGCTTAAAACAGATGAAGCAATGGAACAGATTCTTGAAGTTGAAAAAAGTAGATACAGGGAAGTTGAGGATATCTTTGAGAAACACTACAAATACCGATAAGGAATAACCGGGAGGTCGGATCGATTTTGTCGAATTGGGTTAAAGTATGTGAAGAAAAATCTCTGAAGAACGGTGAATTATTGGACTTTGATTTTGAGGACAAGCAAATCTTGATAGCTAAAGCAGATAATAAGGTGTATGCATTGGACAGAATTTGCACACATGCGTATGCTGATTTAGCGACTGGATTTTTGGACGAGAAAGAGAAAATTGTTACTTGTCCGCTACATATGTCTAGATTCCGACTAGAGGACGGAGCTCCTGAAAATCTCCCTGCGGAAGAACCTTTAAAGAAGTATAATGTGGAGTCAAGAGA
>JBAWET010000284.1:0-2270 GCA_049591355.1 Nitrososphaeraceae archaeon | reverse complement strand
GTACAACGTGGGCATTACAATGAGTGACATAATCAATAAGCCAAAATTATACGGATTCTTTGCTTTGAAAGTTATTAACATTATCTAAAAGACTTTCTAATTAATATCTACTTAATATTATTCGTTTCTGCATTCTACAAGTTATAAAAGAATAAAGACAACTCAAATTAGGCACATTATTCCAAGTTCTAATCCTCTTCCAAAATCTATACTTGATTATTTTATAGCAGGTTAAACGTATTGTAGACAACTGACTTGATTCTACCGCATACTATCGGCTTATGCTGATAGATCCTAAAATCTGGGATGCGTTAGTAAGAGATTTGTAGAACGTTCTTTTACTATCGGAAAATGAAAAAATCAATAAATCGTTTTCATTTATCTTGACAAGTACAAGTAACATCTTCCCAGGTCTGCCTTCACTCTTCGCATAATCAACAACATCACTTGCACATACAAATCCTGAAAGACAATACTTGTGCGGGAACTTGCCAGTGCTATTGAAGGAAATATAATCAAGGCTAATTTCATTTTCAAAATTTTTGAAGCCCTGGCAGGAACTACAGACTTGCCAGTCTTAGAATGAAATAGTGGATCATTTGGACTGTATAGCACCGAAATGGAGAGTCTTGTTGAATCAGGATCACTTAGCTTTATCTCTGTCGTTCCGGTAATACTATCATGAGTACCTCGAGCAAACCAATGGGCAGGATACACAAGACTAAACTTTTGGCCGGGGTCGAAATACTTTTTCATATTTTCAACCTCGGCATGTACTGAGTATAGACTGCTAGATATACAAGATGAAAAAATCATCAATACAATAGATAAAACGCAGAGGGTCTTCTCATCTGATAGCGTAATTATCAAAACTCTCTTTCCATAATCGTATGATAAGTTACTCTTAAGCAAGTAGGATAAAATGAACTAGGTCAACTTTCGTCTTTTTCATTCGAACTCGGGTAGACACAAGCGCTACTTGTAAAAATATTTTAAAATAATCGGTTTCAGGTATTATCTCGTACTAGCAGTTACTTTATGTTCGCGTGTATCACGGTGGTCACTAACATATTTCTCTTTAACCCATATCCATTGTTTCTTCATAAAGAAGACAAGTTAGCCCATTGCTATACAAGGGGGTGGTAATTAAATTTATTATAACAACGGTTTATAACTTGAAGGTGATAAATTTATTATTTCGTTTTGCCTTCTTTGGTGCTTTTAAAGTCTCTTAGTTCAGTCTAATAAACCATGATAATGTTATTGACGTGCGAGGATAAATATCATGAAAGCAATTTATATTTTGGGAGCAGTCCTTATTGCGTTCGGCATTGCTGTTCTTTCCCAAACTGGCTTGCTTACATCTTCTCAGATGGTGTACTATCCTACCATAGGAACAATTCTGTTCATCACTGGAGTAGTGTTTTGTTATGTGGAATATACATCTGATAAATCTAAATAATGGGGACTAAAGGAAATAATAATGATTCGTTGGATGCACTAAGACTTGCATGTAAAATGTTTAAAATAAATTAAATTTCCGTCAACGTACTTCCTTATCCGCTCCGGTGCAGTGTCTTATTACTTCCAGAGTCTTATCAAGTCCCCAATTGGCGGAGTATACAACCTTCTCACAATCTATTTTGCTGAGGTCAATTGTAGATGGAGACAAACTAGACATTGAAACATTTCCTACTATCGCCATAGCAACCATTAGCGTGATTATGAATCTCACGATCATTTTGATTTCAAGTGTTCCTTAATAAAGTTCTCGGTTACATTTTAAAATTAATTGAAGGTTGTACCACTAATATGTACTAATGTTATAATTGTGGTTAATTTATCTGCAGTTTTGTAACGGCAAGTTTCGATTAATTATCTGTCGATTTTCATCTAATTTCAAAAGCAGAAGACAATTTACGATCTCTATGAATTGCGTTAGTTAGCCAATATTTCAAAGTCATAACCCTTAAACTCGCATATTAGAAACTGGTCTGCGTCTTCGGATTCCATGTTCTTTAGATTTACGAATTTACGTTTGGCTTTGTGAAAAGCGACAATATCCTCTATCCAATTAGGTAGTTGGGTTTTATTTTCAGTCCTTCATTCCTCCTTATCATCACGATTTTGTAACGCATCTTTTTTCATTTGGTCTAACTTGAGTTTCTGGTTCTCTTGTTCTATCTTCTGAAAAGCCTTTAGACTTTTTTTCTTCCCACCTGTATACACAGCCCATATCATCAGTACCGCCGCAAAGACTAAAACAATAC
>JBAWET010000283.1:0-1625 GCA_049591355.1 Nitrososphaeraceae archaeon | reverse complement strand
CCGGAAGGTTTCGTATGCTTCCCATACTAGACAAAGTCATAGGTATTGTCACGGACAAGGACTTCTGAGCCTATGCAGCTACAGTAAACGCAGGATAGAATATTCTTCATGAATTTTACGATATTCCTCATGACCATGTTCAGATTTGTTTATCTACCAAAGAAAAAGCCACATAAATCATTGCCAGCAAACCGTGCACATTGATCATAAGGATTGTCATCGTTACTATTACTACCGCCGTTGTTATCATTTGGCGACTGCTGGCTATTCCCTAAATTTGGTTGTATGGCGGCAACATTTTGTATGTCATTTGGTGAAGGTCTTGCATCCAGAACTACATCTACCTCTTGAATGGCTCCATTCCTGCTAATCGTTAAATGGACAGTATCACCAACACTCGTCTGTTTTTCCAAATAAGAAAGAACGTCATCTATTTTTCTTACATCTTGATTATTAATTTTTAGTATAATATCTCCTCCAGCAATTGCAGCTCTTCCTGTATCACTAGTAACTTGGCGTGCCTCACGTAAACCATATTTGTCGGCCGGCCCTCCAGGTGTAATACCGGTGATCAAGAATCCTCTTTCTTCGTGCAATCCCAACTGCTTCGCTAAACTTGGTGTAATATTTTGACCAACTACTCCCAAGTAAGGATGTTGAAATGTCCCAGTTCGTATGAGAAATGGGACTATCTTATTTATTGTATCTGATGGCACCGCAAAGCCCACTCCAGAGTAAAAACCTGTGTTTGAAAATATTGCACTATTTATTCCGACTACTTCGCCTTTAGAATTAAGTAAAGGGCCTCCCGAATTTCCAGGATTGATAGCCGCGTCAGTCTGAATTATGTTGGGGATGGAAAAGGAAAGTGGCACTGAATTTCCTGAAGGATTTTCGCTGCTAGGAGGTAAGATCCTGGCAAGACCACTAACGATTCCTGTTGTCATAGACCCTGCAAGACCAAAAGGATTTCCTATCGCTATTACTGTGTCCCCCACCCTTATTTCAGAGGAGTTTCCAATAGATAGCGGTACTAGCTTATTAGGGGGTATGTCTTGAAGTTTTAGAACTGCAAGGTCAGAATAAGGATCCGAGCCTACCAACTGAGCAGTATAAGCGTTACCATCAGAAAACGTGACGTCAAACTGCGCGTTTTGCGAATCAGTCTGGACAACATGATTATTCGTTATTATGTGACCTTCATTATCATAAACGAATCCAGAACCTAACCTTGTTCCTTCTCCACTCATCGTCCTTACGACATCGGATACCTGCACAACAGAGTTTTGTACTTTGGAAAAGAGATCCGGAAGGGACAATGAATTCATGGTACCTGTGTTTGAACTTTGGGAAGATTGTGCATTCACCGGAATGAAGTAACTCTCCCGATAGTTCACGTTTAGGGCAATTAAATTGACTGCTAAGCATACTGCAATTGTTGCAATTACAATCCGCGTGTAGCCTCGCATTGATTGAGCTGTCTGCATGATAATTTCTTTCTTAATAGATCATTGAGGATATAATGTATTGCTTAACTTTGTTTCCTTACTTACTAGGATTGGCTTACGTCATATTACCCTCATTATTAATTGCGCAAGCCTATCATTTATCTAGCTCTTATGAAT
>JBAWET010000282.1:0-6836 GCA_049591355.1 Nitrososphaeraceae archaeon | reverse complement strand
CCTCTTTGGGCATGTTCCATTGGATACTCTGGTGGGGCCGTTATTTCGCCGGCAAATTCTTTTGGTGATCTAACGTCCACCAAAGTGGTTTCGGTACTCTCCAACGCTCTCCTAACATCTGAAAAGTATGCTCTCATCCCTTCATTCGGTGGGGTTGCATGATACCTTGAATTCTTAGGGCGCAGAATTGATTTGGTATACTCTTTTCCTTCTGCCTCCCATTTTTTCCGTCCCCCATTCATTATCCTTAATTTCTTGTGGCCATAGTAATCGAAAACCCAGAAGGCAAAGGCGGCAAACCAATTATTGAAGTCGCCATAAAGTATCAATTCGTTATCTGATGTTGTACCAACTCTAGACATCAATTCTTCAAATTGCTTCTTACTCAAATTATCACGTCCCCGTGCGTCGTTTATGTCCTTTTTCCACCATACTAAATGCGCATTTGGCAGATGACCTTCGTTGTATGCGGTTTCAGGATCGTAGTTTACTTCAAGGATAACAACACTATGATTGCTCAGATTTTCTTGAACCCATGAAGTATCGCAAAGCGAATCAGGTCTATAATAGGATTCTAGCGTCATTCGCGATCCATGAGCATTGTGTGCTCTTAAAAGGCTTTGTCAGCTACGACGTATTGGTGAAAAATCACTGTCGTACGATGACATGGCAAGCCGGATGATTTCCACATGTAAGAGAAGGTCCCCTGATAACCGAAATTCTCTTTATAAGAAACAAGAGACATATTAATCATCAACGTTATCTTAAGGAGGTAAGCTTGCTAATTATGCAAAAGCACTTAAATTATGATCTACAAGACCTCTACCGAGGGCCGGTAGTTTAGTCTGGTAGAATACCTGCCTTGCATGCAATAGAAAGAACTTCATTGCAGAGGAGACGTAGGTGGTCGTGGGTTCAAATCCCACCCGGTCCACTCCATACCACCTTTCTGAATAAAACATTACTTTCTGTACCGATAAATTGATATTGAATTCATTGAGCACCGCGTGTCTAGGATTAATCTACTCAGTGTGTTCTATTCCAACTAAACTTGCACAGGTTTAATTTTTTTTGTGCTCAATGTGGGAGATTGTAAACCTAGTTGATTCCTCTCATTTCTTCTAGTAAATTAATCAACATGTATATTTTGCAATAATATCATTCTTATTTGTTACCACTTAGTGTAAAGCACTCTAAATATAACATATTAAAAAAACAAAGACAATGAAAAAGATGAATTGCTTGTCAATATTCATTGCTGCAACACTACTAACAGGTGCCCTGGCTTTGATTTCAATACTGGGAACGCAGTCAGCAATGGCAGATGATAATAATAGCCATAATAAATTAAAAATAGATCAAGGAGCAAACCAGGAAAACGATTGTAAACTAAATAATGAATTAGACAAGAAGGGTGCTAGCGCTAATACTTTTGCCTGTGCGAATCTTGCATTCAACATAGTGTGCTTACCAGAATCTGTTTGTATCCTACCAAATGAAAAGACACCAATGGTACTATCTACCCCCTTCTAACGTTCGACCTTTTTATTTTATACATATTGTAAATTCTTCGTGGAGACTTCAACAACTTAAAATATACTTGTACTAACAGGTTAAAGAATCCGTCTGGTCATTGTCAATATCAACACATGAATGACTATTACAGTAAGAGTTAAGTTGGACATAGTGCGCTAACAGAGTGATGTCATTATTTGGCGGAACGGAAGGTGGGAACACAAATAAGAAGAAGTATGTTAATTTAACTTTAAGTATAAAACAAAGTGTGTTGGAACGTGCACATCATAGATGTCAGGGATGTTCGGTTAAGTTTAACGGAAGTAATGGGCCTTACTTCCAACATATAAATGGCTCTCTTAAGGACAACAGGCCAGCAAATCTTCGAGCACTCTGTGAAAAATGCTTTGAACCAGTTAAAAAGAGGGAGAGTAGAAAAGGAATACTTGGCACCGTGCTTAATAATTTCGGATTAATTTTTGGAAAATGAGAAAAAGCACGCACTATATTCTATTTCTGATTTAATTCCTTTTTTCCAGATGCTCTTTATATTTGGAATGTATCTGCTCATTACCTATTAATAAATCTCGGATTAACTAACAAGGCGCCATCGATTTTTTCAAATTTTAGAAGTCAAAAATAGTGACCGGTGATCCTGGGAACAAAAGTGCTCAATCTTTGCGACTCCGTAATTTGAATTACCCTCAACATGTGGCCAGCCATCTCCTTCAAAAGTATAGCCGCAGTAGGCACAAGTTTTCTTCATTCCTAAATTATTTCTACAAAGTAACATATAAGCCGCATGATTGCGACATATTATGTTACTTTTGGGGATATTAGTTTTGTTATGATGACATATACTACTTTCTACTGACGAACATGCTCAAGTAGCGCGGCTCCAAGATCATCCTTGAGCTGCTCTTGTATTGAATTTCGTTTGATGGTATCTCGATAACGAACTCTCTGTAAGCGAAACTAATTAATAAATTGCCATGTTATTCCCATTCATATAATTGAATGTATATAAACAGCATAAAAGACTAGAAGATCGACCAATTTCTAATGAAGATTTGCTAATTCCATTTGAGAAGTGGTTGGTTGCTTTATCTAAAATGGATTTAAGCAAGGGTAACTTGATACTAAGGGAATTTTATGCTCAGGGATATTTTGAAGCATATGATATTGTAATGACCTATGCAGAAAAAACTAACAGTGAAGTGGTATGGTTTAAGGAGAAGCGAAATTGTGGCTATCCTGAAAGCAACATCAACTTCCTTGGGCTGGAGCATTTTTGTACTTACTGTAACAGAAAGTTTAGTAATCGAGAGCCTATTCCTTGTCTGAAAGAAAACTGCTTGTCACATTTCTGTTCTGACAAATGTTTTCAAGATCATATCCATCTGCGTAAGCACCACCAATAATTTAGTGGAATTGGATTATCTGATATCAGCTATATAACTTAGTTCATCTAAGACAGACGAGTGTTATCGTTGGTCAAGTCCGCATCGACCCAAGATTTCTTGAATCCCATGTTACGTCTCCTCACTTCTTGAGTAATTTGTTACTAATTTTTTCTCATTATCAAAGTAACAATTTTTATTCTTTCGGGATCAGCTTTAAATTGATCCAAAAATTGCGAAGAAAAATTGGATGGTACTCCATCTATTGTTCTTAATTTGAATCCTATAGATATAAAAACTGATTCTAACCAATATTTCCACGCTACAAAATCAGACGGTGAAACTGGTTGAAAGAGATCGTCAGTTAGTTCTGTGACGAGAATTAGTGAACCTGTTTCCTTCAATTTCTTGAGTACAATTTGATAGAAAGGTACCCATAATTCTTGAAAATCATTATCGATATAGCGAGGAGCGGGCAATACGGATATAATACTATCTATTGATTCGTCTGGAAAATCTGGCAACAATACTTCAAACGAATTATTAATAAAATGCATGTTATTTTTTTCTATTAAATCACAGGATTTCTCATATTGCGAAGTGTCTAATTCTATACCAATTGCCAACGTGTTCCTACTAGTTTCGTCCCCAACAAGCTTCTTTAAGAGGCGGCCATCTCCCGACCCCAATTCAACAATTACCTTTTCATATTTACTAATTATTGATAAATCCCTCTGAATCAAGAAGGTAAGAAGCTTCGTATTATTGCGATTTTAGCAGTTCTGATTCAAGCAATTGTTGGACAAGTTGAACTACTTCTTGCTCTACTTGTTGTCTTGGTAATCCTAACTTTGATGAAAAATGGTCTGCCAATTGAGTTATCGTTTTTGTTCCATCACAACTATCCCAAAAGTCTACTATTGCTTGATTAACCATATGGCCATGTTCATTGTCGTTCATAAGTATCAATGAACCATCTTCTTGCGTAATTAACTTCCCTTTGGCCAGCGGTTGATATTTTTCGTAGTCTATTTGAAACCTGAGCTTTGGCTTTCCAAACCCCAATTGGTCGCGAACAGTGGGTTCTATTTTATCTACACTCCAGGGAGGATCCCACACTATTGAGACATTTACGCCAGCAACACCGTTTATTTTACCAACATATCTCTTAACATCGCTTACCAAAGTATCATGTAATGGACATCCTCGAGTTGTCATAGTCATTTCAATGTCAATATTGTTCTCTTCGTTCACTTTTACACCATATATGAGGCCCAAATCAACCACGTTAACTGGAATTTCAGGGTCCATACATTTTCTTAAAGCTGAGTAAACTTCTTCTTGTGTAACTTTGTCCGGCATCTCTTAATAAAAGAGGTTTCAGAGATTAAATACTTTATCTATCTACCCTTTATGTTTTTTTAATATTTTTTTAAAAGGCGGCTGCAAAATACCTTTCTCTGTAATGATCCCCGCAATAAGCTCAGGTGGTGTGATGTCAAATGCTGGATTCAACACATCTACTCCTTTAGGTGTAATTACGCGATTTCCGACTTGTAGTATTTCTCTTGCATCTCGTTGTTCTATTATTATATCACCGATATCACTTTCCAAGTCGAAAGTAGACATAGGAGCAGCGACATAAAATGGAATCATGTGTCGATTGGCCATAACAGCAACTTGATATGTCCCAATTTTGTTAAAAACATGTCCAGTTCTCAACACTCTATCTGCACCCACTATCACTCTACTTATCATTTTTTGAGACATTACATATCCTACAGCAGTGTCTGGGATTAGACAGACATCTATTCCATCATGCTTCAGTTCAAAAGCAGTAAGCCTTGAGCCTTGCATAACTGGCCTGGTTTCGGTTGCAATTACACGTACCTCTTTTCCGCTTTCCCGTGCAGCCCGAATGACACCAAGAGCAGTACCGTATGCGACTGTCGCAAGAGAACCTGCATTACAATGTGTTAAGACTACTTCTCCATCATTTATCAGCTCTGCTCCGTACTTCCCTAGTTTTTTATTCGTGCTAACATCGTCCTGAGCAATCTTTAAAGAATAGTCAAGTATCCCTTTACGAATTTGACTAACGGAATTCCCTTCTCTTGCCTTCTTCATAACTAGATCTAAGGCCCATACGAGATTAACCGCTGTAGGTCTAGTTCCTCTTAGGAGCGTATAAGCAATTTCCATATCAGACAGTAATTCAGCAGTACTACCAGCTTTGCTCTGAAACGATGCGAGACACATACCAAAGGCTGCTGCAACACCTATTGCTGGTGCTCCTCGAACAATGAGACGTTTTATGGCCTTGGCGATATCTTGGTATTTGGTATATTTAACGTATTCAAGCTTTTTAGGCAACTTTGTCTGATCAATCATCACTACCTTTCCATCTTCCCACGACACAGTGAGAAGTGAATTATCCATCACGTACTTTTTGTTCCGGCCCAATAATTGGTAAGGCCCAATCATTATTATAATAATTTACTGCATAAAAATAACACAAGCAATTTGTGTCCATGTTTAGACAGATACCCTAAAGAAATTGGATGATTCAGAACTCCCGATAAAGCTTAACTGACATGTTCCAGAGGAGGAATGCGAATGTGGTTCTACCACTCGCTCCACAATCCAAATTGACATTGTCTGAATAATGTTGACATATGTTTTTTCCTTCATCGATTGATTTTCGCAGAAAGCTATTTGAAATTCAGAATGAACTATAATTTCAAATCCTAATATCACAGAGAATATGACTTTTTTGTTTAGTAACATTGCCCGATGAATACCCTATAACCGAGGCTCTATAATTTCACCGATTGTTTGATTTAATGCAGCTTCGGCTATGTCAGAGGAATGTTCTGCCGTTCTTCTTATATCTTCTAAAATTAGTTTTATATTTACAAGATTATAGTCACGGACCTTTTCCCTGTCCAAAAGAGAAATGATCTCTTCTTCAATAACCCTTACATTGACTGACCTATCTACTATACTATCTGCCAAGTAGTAGTCCTTTCGCAAAAATGCTTCCACAGAATCATTAAGGATAATAAGAGACATTTGGCTCATCTCTTGTATTTTTTCGAATAATTCCTGGGGTAGTTTTTCACCTATCTTCATTGATTTGACTGCTATACCTGTCGCATGATCTGCAATTCTTTCTATGCTCTTCACTGCCACATGATAACTTATGCAATCAGCAGGGCTTTTCAGACCTATTTCATTTAATATCCTCTCGTTTTGGGAGGCAATTACAAGATTTCTAAGTATGTATAGGCTAAATCTGTCAACCTCATCGTCAGATTTGACTACCGCCATTGCAAGATCTTTATTGTCTTCTGATAGCGCAGCCATGGCATCCTTGTGCATTGATGTTCCAATCAAGAACATCCTTCTCACGGCAGTCTTAACTGACAACTCTGGTAGGCTCGAAAGGACTTGAATTGTCATTATGTCGGATGATTCTGCAATGATTTCGGTGCCCACCAAGTTTCTTCGAACCACCTCCCTAATTGCCTCCCGCTGGTGAGGGTATATCCTGCCCGACTTTGACTTTAGATTGATCACATTATAACCAGTCAAATACATTGATACAACCTTCCGTTTGAGTGTATTTTCTCGGTCCTCTTTTGCCACTAGGGAATGGACCTCACCGCTTGCTATCGGTGCTCTCACCGTATTCGGAAATATTGAAAGTGAATGATTTGCCTCACGTACGATCGTAACAGAATCTCCGGCCTGGAGATGCATCTCACTGATCCATTTTTTAGGGATGGAGAGAATATAAGTAGAACGTCCAGTATACTGTATTTTTCTAACTTCGCTATTTTCGGAAAATAACATCAATATAGATCACCATTGACTCGTACCCTTAAACATGTTATGTTAATTTACTATATAGATCTATAT
>JBAWET010000281.1:0-4350 GCA_049591355.1 Nitrososphaeraceae archaeon | reverse complement strand
TTATTTGTCCTATCTCGAAAAAGTGCTTTCTAAACATCAGTAAGTTCCAAAGTAGTGTCTGATGTATTTCTTCACCTTTAGTGACGGGCACAAACGTTTCAATTTATGAGTATGGAATATTATTACTGTGTGAAGAGTTAATAGATAAGAGTCAGGACATAGGAAACATATAGGATCTTAATTCTTCCAACTTCACTTTGACCTTGATACTCATCCTTATATTCAAGAGAGAGTTTGCATAATAGCATATGGAGAATAGCAATTCAAAGCCTGATGATGCCAAGATCAAAGATGGATTAGGACGATACAAACCAATCAAAAGACCTTCAGCCGATATTGATAATCCGCTGGTTAAGATGTTAGATTCCATAGTTAATGGACTTGAACAATCTTTGGGTAAACGCACATATCTTTGTGGCAATCCCGATTGTGGGACATTAATAATATTTCATAAGAACGAACAAAGACCTCTAGTATGTCATAGATGCGGAAGCGAAATCGATTGGGAAGGAGAATATATATCAAGAATCAAGATATGTCCCAAATGTAACAAAGAATATGACACTAATGCAAATTACTGTCCGTTCCATTCTCCGCCAGTTTCATTAATAGAAAAAGAAGTAGAAAAGTAGAATTTATAGACCTTTTTTCTCTGCAAGATCATTATATTGATAGGGAACGCATACGTCTGGCTTAAGAAAAGACTCTTGTTGTCTTAGATAATATGTAACTTCCTTGCACATGACTTGTGATAATAATTTCTACGATATCCACAACTTACTAGGACATCTTTTTTGCTAAAGAGTAAATTACAAAAATGGCACTTACCGTCTTGTCTTCTCTTGATGATGCAGAGGATCCGACGCATTATGATCGGTCTAACTTTAGAAAATACTATAGGTTGAACCAAATGATACTTAGTTACTTGTCCTCGTGTGGAAGTATTTATTTTTTTCGTAGAGACGTAGCATTGGAAAGCAAATACACATGAAAAAAATTGTATGAAATGTTTCTAAATGAGAGAATAACATCTTGTGGTATCTGCCATTTTTAAGTGAAAATTTAACAGAAATAATCGTCAAGATACTCCGCAATGCTCTATTAGGTATGATCAGAACCATTGAGGATCTGATTGAAGAATCTTAAATCCAAGATTGGATAGAAGTATTTCCAAAACTAATCGCTAAGATAGAGCAGTAGATATAATACTGGAAAAATGAAACCTTGTAAGAAAAAGATTGGCGATGAAATTCTATCCCAAAATGAGAGTAATATTGCAGAATATAATCCATCATTTTATTCAATGCATGATTAATGATATTGTAGACCAGATACCACGACGAATCAGTTTGTGGGGGATTGAATTTCTCTAACACTCAAATTCTTGAAATCCCATACTATATTGTCAGATCTAAATGTGATTATCGGACCTCCATTTGTAATTACATAATCTTTAGGTTTACCGCAGTTTGCACTATAAAATACTGAATCTGGACTATTAGAATACCAGCCACCGTTATCTATTAAATCTGTTACCTTAATCCATTTATTGTTCGCCTTGTCATCGAGATATGACTCCATCTTGACGGCATTATTGTTGTCAATATTATAAATTACAATCTTCCATCCAATCCATCGACCAATGAGGGAATTCGTAACTTGGGCTTCCGCTCGTTTATCAGTATAACCACCGGTATGCCATATCTCCTTTGCCCAAGAGACAACTCCATTAACTTTGATTCCACCTTTCAGAGAAGTACCTTCACATGGAATAGAACTATCATGCCTTCCACCCCTTGCATACCATACAAGGGAATTGTATGGAGGTTCCGCGGATACCACTCTAGCATACCCGGTAATTTCAATATTCTTCCATTCTTCAGCTCCCGGAGGGGTATTAACATTCATTCTTACCTCGTAATCGTTGCGAATGTTTGGCCTCCCACTTATTTGCCATGAACCGTCGGGCTGTTTAGTTATATTGGATTTGGGATTGAATATCCCATCACTTTTGGGATCGGCCATACTGATAAACCATTCTCGACCTCCTGATTTAGTGGGATATATTTCTAGTATCCCAAATTTATCTAACATCTTACCCCTATTAGTAACAAAAAGAGAGGGTTTTGTAATGGACCAGACAAAGTAATAAGATGACACTATAATTGCAATAATGATACCTACTATTATGACGTTCTTCCATCCTATTAGATATGAAGACCTCTTAGTCATTTTAATACTAATAGAGTTTAGTGGGGATAATTGAAGATAAGCTCAATCCCCATGTTCATAAAGTGTATCGCAAAAAGCAAGCTATCAAAGTAACCCTCAGTTATGATATCATTCGAATAAATTTCGATGGCAACCAACTGCCTCCTTAGAGTTGGTCCATCATCTTGCTGGAAATGGATCTTTACTCACCAACCATGCCTATTCCATATAGGGATCATTAATACCATCACCACCCATCATCTACCACTTAAATTGAGTGGCCAATAAGGTAGGAATACCGCCGGGACAATAAACGTTATTCTGTTTTTATGCATTTTGATCCCATTTATGGCGGAATTACCACAGTGATATTAAATTACGACGATTTAATAAAAAGCAAGTTTACCATAAGGATGACAAATGAATGATATCAAAAAATTACTATTCAATGCTCATAACGATGCGAACCTTCTAGAGTGGGATCCAGATAATACGTTTAACAGAAATCCAAAGGATCTCGAAACTGGATTAACTAAACTTTTTACAAGAATGTCAGAGCTGCAATATAGAATGTATGTTGAGAAAAAAACCTCGCTTCTCATCATACTACAAGGTATGGATACCTCTGGAAAGGATGGAACAATAAGGCATGTTATAACTGCATTTCATCCTGTTAGTTGTAGAGTCGAAACCTTCAAAATACCATCTACAGAAGACTTAGCACACGATTACTTGTGGAGAGTACATAAGGTTGTACCCCAAAGAGGATTTATTGGGGTATTTAATCGCTCACACTATGAAGATGTTGTTGAAGTTCGTGTCCAAAATTTGGTACCTCGAACAGTTTGGTCACAACGATACGATCAAATCAATCAGTTCGAACGATATATGGCTGAAAATAATGTAAAGGTAATAAAGTTTTTTCTACACATTAGTAAACAAGAACAAAAGAAAAGATTACTTGAAAGATTGTCTGATCCGGCAAAACGATGGAAAGTCAACGAGGACGATTTTAAAAAGAGAAAAAAATGGGATCAATATATGCAAGCCTATGGAGATGCACTTAGTCGCTGCAGTACGCGTTGGGCACCCTGGTATATCATCCCTGCGAACAAAAAATGGTTCCGTAATTGGGCAATCGCAAAGATAATTGTAGAAACATTGGAGCAAATGAAAATTAAATATCCTAAGTATACTCCCCTTAAGATAAAAGATAACTCAAAGTCAATTTAGCTATTATTCATTATCTTAATACTCTTCCTTGCCACAAATGACAAGATATAATATAATGAACAACAGGTTAACGACCCTATTACACGGCCGGTTTTTATCACATAATTGGCAGGAAGTCCATTTAATCCTGCTTGCTCATACCTCGCACGATTTAGCGAGATGTCCATATTTTCTCTCACTTCAGGACTTTCCGTCATCTAAGTCTGGGAAATCAGACCGGTAATGAGCTCCTCTACTCTCTTGTCGTATCAATGCACACTTCTTATTATGGCTTCACAAACAATGCAATTTAATAAATGGAAGAAAATAAGGTACTGATTAAATCATTTATTGACGAAGTTTTTAACCAACATGATTTAACAGCTATTAACAAATATCATTCACCCTGCCTAACTAATGATTCAGGGAAAACAGTAGAATTATTTAAGAATTACTTGACTGCACTATTTTCAGGCTTTCCAGATCTGCATGTAAACATAGAACATATTCTTGCCGAAAATAATTTTGTTCTAGTGTTTCTCAATTTCGTTGGCACACATAAAGGAGAATTTAATGGAAGACCACCCACTAATAAGCCAGTAACTATCAGATCTGCTGATCTCTATAGGATAGAAAATGACAAGATTGTAGAACACTGGGATGTAGTGGATCAATTGAATTTGTTAAAACAAACAGGAGCAATTAGTTCTAAGGACACAAGTATGAAAGAATAGACAAGGTGATGTCGGTAGCTTAATTTTAAGTCCAGTTCCGATCAATGTCGATGGACAGTGCCAGCTCATATACCACCTCAAAGAAATGCTCTCGAGTTTTCATTGTACCGATATTTCTACACCGACGGGCTCTCCCACTCCCTGAACAGTGATCCTACAACTTTAAAGTAAATATTAAGTTCTATTTTATGGG
>JBAWET010000280.1:0-2695 GCA_049591355.1 Nitrososphaeraceae archaeon | reverse complement strand
TACCTGTACAACGGGGCAAGCTCAATGTATGGTTCATCCGTGTACTAGGGAAATAATATCAGAATCCAGTCTTTTACGTAGAATTCATTTGTAATGGATTTTATGGACTTAAGAATCATTTAAACTTCACAAGTCCACCGACTCATCTAGGTAATGATTACGGACTGGTCTGAAAACTTTCAATAGTCTTAATATGCAGACTATTTGAATTAACCTGAGTAGAATGATACTAGTTTTTTTGACCGCATATGGACGTCTAAATCTTTTGAATCATCTAAAGAATATTTCTACAATAATACTAACTTCCTCATAGCCTCCACAGGAGACATCTGGTTTACCTTGCTTCGACCTTTTATTATTTGCACTCTAATGAACATGTTGTAAAGTTATGTCATTAGTAGAAATGTATCGTACTTTACCTGCCCATGCATGTGCTGATATGCTCTAGGATCCGTCGTTATTCTTTATTTGTCTATCATTCAGGCGCGGAAGGTGCCTAGAATAAAATACACAATAGGTGAAATGGGGGGTGTGAGACAGGCATATTCTTTGATCATTTTTGTATTCCGTGTAGTTGCTTTGCGAAGATCTAAAGACAAGACAACTAATTCCTGAATTGATGATAACTTCTCCAATTTATTCATGCTATGGAAAAAAGCGAGCTAATAAAACTGACTCATAATGGAACGATTAAATAAAGAAAATTCAACTTCACAAATGCATAAATCTGCAGGGTAGTTAAAATGATAGTAGACCTTAACTTGGACTCCAAGACAGTATTGGTGATTGGAGGAGGTACTGAAGGAATGCGAAAAGTCCACGGATTACTAGGACAAGGATGTGACATAACCGTGATTGACACTCGGGTCAATAAGGATCTTTTACACCTCGGACAACAAAATAAAATCAAGATTATTCAACAAAGAATGACCGATATATCGTTCATGGATAGTTTCAAGAAAATTTTCCTTGTCCTGGCCGCCACTGATGACAAAGATCTAAATAGGAAGATTTTAGAAAAAGGTCGGGCAATGGGAGCATTTGTTTACGCTGCTGATGATCCTGCGGTAAGCGATTTTTCATATGCATCGTTAACTAACATCGAAGGTGTCTTGCAAGTAGCAATCTCTACTTATGGAAAAAGTCCAATCATGGCAAGAAAGATAAGGATGAGAGTAGAAAGAATTTTGCATAGAATCATAAAAACTTCTGATTTGGATAACATACTGTTGCAGGATTTCGCTAGGAGCTTGGCAAAAGAGAGAATAAAGTCTATTAAAGAGCGTAAACAGTTCCTCTACTCTTTATTAAAGAATGGGGATATCCAGAACTTGATACTCTGTAGGAAGCTTGAGGAAGCAAAGAAAATCACACGAAGGCTAATAAAGAATTGGCAGGAGATCCACAAGTAATGACGAATGGCGATGATTCCTTGAAATTAGTGAATCTTCGAGTCACTTACAAGAACGCACCAATTCATGTACTCGAAAAATTCGCGTTCAAGGATGTTAACGAGGCGAATGATTTGTTCTTGGGCAACCATAAGGTTAAGGAATGTGTCATAGTGCAAACATGTAATCGTGTAGAATTGTTTGTTGCCATTCAGAATCAGATGCCTCAGGAAATCCTCCAAAAATGGGCTTCAGTGACTGACCTATCCGATTCCTTAGTGAAATTCATAGAAATTAGTGAAAACAATACTGCATTCAGACACCTTTTGAGTTTGACCTCGGGACTAGATTCATTAGTAGTGGGTGAAGACCAAATTCTTGGACAAGTTAAACGAGCTTTTGAATTCGCTCGTCATAACAAACATGCCGGCTCTTATCTGTCTTTAGTCTTTAGTCACGCAATTAAAACTGGAACAAGAATCAGAAATCAAACAGGCTTGAACAAGGGCAGTGTTTCTATTGGTTCAATAGCTGTTAACTTAGCTGAAGATTATTTTGATGATTTGCAGGACAAGAATGTACTGGTTATAGGAACAGGTGAAAGTGCAAGCCTCATTGCAAAATCTTTGACCAAACGACACGTTGGTTTCATGGTGGCTAGCAGAACTTATGAACGAGCAAAGTCTTTTGCTCAAACAGCTGGAGGGAAACCAATTGAATTCGAAGCTGCGTTAACTTCCTTTGACAATGTTGACCTAATATTTGTTTCAACTACGGCTCCATACTATCTTGTGACCTTTGATAGAGTTCAAACTGGGATGACCCAAAGAAAACATGGAATGATGATATTTGACCTTTCCAATCCACGAACAGTAGAGGACAACGTCGCTTCTATACCCGGGGTAAAGCTAGTCAATATGGACCAAATAGCTGAGATCGTAGATAGGAACATGCGACATAGACAACACGAAATTAGATATGCCGAAACTATGATTGACAAAGAAATGGAACGCATTGATGCATTATTCAGGAAGATGAAAGCGGAACCGTTTGTCGTTTCAATTTTTAAGAGAGTCGATGAGGTTAGAGAGAGAGAACTAAGAAAGGCAGTAAAGGTACTTGGGGCTGAACCTGGGTCGAAAGAATATAAAGTTCTAGAACAGCTATCATTTGCCATAGTTGAAGGTATCCTTTCAACACCAATGAATAATTTCCGAAAAGAAATTGGAAACTATGAGAAAAATGAAGAGCTATTAAGTATCATTTCTAGGATTTTCAATTATGAAGAAAGATGAGATATTGTA
>JBAWET010000279.1:0-2135 GCA_049591355.1 Nitrososphaeraceae archaeon | reverse complement strand
GGTTAACTGAGTGGTCGAAAACAAGTAATTGTAAAGTAGTTGGGATTGAAAAGATAAAAGATAGACTCAAAGATCATGGCAAATATGGAAATTAAGTTGAATGAAGAATATAATACTGCTGCTTTGTACTAACGTTCATAAGATATTCCAGCATAAAGCCCTCTTATGAAAAAATTATTATTCTTACTTTCGTCAATATTGGTTTTAGTTCTCCAAAACTCAACCGCTGTCACTGCCACTGATAACAAATTAGAATCTATAAAACCTTTGAATAATACCAACTTCAATGTTTCTAATTTAGTTTATGACGCAGACTCCAGGCCTTTTAACATTTCATACTCAGACTGGACAGCAAAATGGTGGAACTGGGCATATTCTGTTCCGTGGGACAAGAATCCATCTTACGATGAGATCGGAAAATACTGTGGCGAAAACCAAAACACACCGGTATGGTTTCTTACACAGGCCTATAACCATCCAGTTATCCGCACATGTGAAATACCACGAGATACAGCTTTGCTAATTACCCTATTAAATTCGGAGTGCTCGTACGCTGAGTTTCCATCGTTAAAAACTGAACAAGCCCGCTCTCCACAAACGCAGCAGTTAACAACGACATGTTTTACATTTTCAACACACTACCTTTGTTTGGGATTCAATAATTGAAAGAAGTGTAATTTATTGAACAGTCAGCATGTTTGGTGAATGTTCGGCACTAGAATTGTGGATAAGGGCTTCAGAAATGGTTCGAAAAATATCTGATATAATGACAGGTTTCAGGCCACTCTATTGTTTATAAATTCAAATTAATGTCAGAGATACGTGGCGGTCCTTTTAAGTCAAACTACCGATATGAAATGCACCAATTGGAAGGAATGTCACCACTTATCACTATGTTCTCTATATCGGTCCGAAAATTTCTTGGCCATATCATCATATTTTTGAGGGTTGCTGTCAAAGGACATTTTACACGCTTCTGAACAGAAATAGTACTTGCTTTTTTCATATTCTGTAACAAATGGTGTGTTTTCCTCTACATGCATACTACAAACATGGTCTGTTGCCATATGCCGCATACTTATCGTCCAACTGTATTAAAGCTATATTCACTACGAAGCTAAGATAATCACCAAGCAAGAGTTTTTCAATAATTTGCTATAATGTAGAGAAGGACGTTCCAATTCCTATTTTTCCACAAGTACTTCTCCTACCATGGTTGGATGCACTCTACAAAAGTATGAAAACTCGCCAGGATGTGAGAATTTATGCGAAAATGACTTGGACGGCATTATAAGTGCTGATAGGCCTGAATCAAATAATTCTCCTGCGTTGACGGTATTAGGTTCGCCAGACGTAACAGTATGTACAATGTTATCCATATTAGTCCACGTAACTGTATTTCCAGTTTCGACTGTAATCGGGTTCGGTGAATATGACTTATCACCCAGAGTAGCCGCATTCTTCACTATAGAGACTTCATTTGACATTGTATTATTAGAAGAGGAGATATTGGAAGAATGTTTTTGGGGATGTTCTGTTTCCATTATCATGCCATGATTGTTAGCATGAGGATGTACCACGGAAGTAGTTACAGTTCCACTTGCATTCGCCTTCTGCATAGTCTTTGTCAAATTCATCTGCCAGTCTACCATGTTTATTGATTTTGTCGTAGCTATATCCTCGCCGTCTATCGCATTTACAGGGGGATTTGTCACATTGAAGTATCCCATTGCACCCCTCTCTTCAGGAATTCCATGGTAATGGAATGCGAATTTACCTGGCCAAGTCCATTTGGCCTCCAATATAGCAGCATTACCTGAGGCTAGTTCCCAAGACTGTATTTTCAATGGAGGATTCTGCCAGATACCTGAGGGGTATGCTTTAAACAGAGTTCCATGAATGTGCATCCCGTATGAAGGAGAAAGACCCATGTTTATGAGGTAAATTCTAACAGTCTCGTTAGTCTTTGCAGGAAGGGGTGTTGACAAATAACCATCGGCATATCCATTGAACATGTAATATTCTGGAAATGGATTCAGTTGATTTTGAGTATCGTATTCTCCGCTAACAAGAACGTATTCTCTTGCAGGAGGCAAAGGATTTTTTGGATGTACAATGAATGCGCCATACAAGCC
>JBAWET010000278.1:0-2981 GCA_049591355.1 Nitrososphaeraceae archaeon | reverse complement strand
CTTTAAGGCCTTGTGTAATTAATTGGGATTTTAGACTTGAATCAGTTATATTTTGCGTCTCAATTGTAATTTTTGCCCTAGCAAGCACTGAAGAATAAAAAGGCCACAAAGAAAATGAAGAGAGAACTAGAATAGTGAAAAACACTGTGATTAAAATTATGAAGTTTTGAGGCTTTTCCATTACCACTTAGAAAGTATTGTGACAACTAATTTATTGGCATTAGAATTATTGCATATTGCATTTCTTCTAAACTTTGTTTATCTACTTTGTGGTTTGTCCCTACTTGTAGATCGTATTATTCCGAATCGGTCGGCTCTAGCTGTCAGAACTGTCTGTTACATACCAACATTTTTCAAAGAATATTTTTACAACAGATTCATTTGACCCTAATTATGTAATTAGACGACAATTCGTGATAATATTTGAGTGAGATGTTCTTTTTGTGATATTGAACTGATCTGAGATAGTACCATCATTTGAGATGAAATTAGCGTTTAATTTATTTTCTGAGAACCGCATTACCAGAACTCCAAACTTTGAGTCTTGTTGACTTGCCATATATGGTGTCTTTCCTGACAAACCTTGAAGGTTTACTCCACCAGTGCCCACTATCACATAAATCTGTCCTTCGGGATTATTGTAATTACTCTCACTAGCACTTGTCACTATTGGGCTAGAGAGATTCTTGGGATTGCATGCAATTGGATAGCTTCTTTGATAATTGTGAACATGGCCTTCCAATACTATATCGACTCCAAACTTATCAAACAATGGATGATAGGTTTCCCTGAGACTTTTGAGTCCAGCACAAGTAGATTCGATGCACGTATTTGGAGATGTATAGAGCGGCATGTGTAAGTTGACAATTATCCACTTTGTACTTGGATTTCTTGTAGCAGATTTGAGATCACTTAGTACAAAATTATACTGTTTAGATCCCGCTGTGAAAGGCAGTTCCGTGGACATTGTGAGAATATGTACGTTCTGAATATTGTATGAGTAATACTGTTTTGAAAGCCCGAAATGGTTCAGGTATTCGCGTAAAAGAATAATATTCTGGTCATCGTGGTTTCCTATATTGATTCTTGTAATCGATTTGATTGGTTTTACGATATTTAGCCAGCAGGTTGGAGTGTATGAATAGGAATAATCTCCAAGGGCCAATACTAGGTTGGCACTTGAATTTTTTATATTGGATACCGTGTCGCGTGTATTCTCCGTACATCCCCAATCACCAGCTGCAACAATGCTAAGGTCCGAGGCGGCTATGACTGGATCATAAAAACCAGTATCAATACTGATCGATCCCGTCAGTAGAACACCGATCCACAACACAATTAAAGCTGTATTAATATTAAGCAAATTTAATATTACATGCACTATTGTTATCATATACTCACGAACTCTTAGAAGGTCAAGACACTTTCATTATTTAATTACCTATAAAATACAAAAGGTTAGTTATGTCCTCTCATGTTCTAACAACTTGGAATGTGTAATTTATAAAAATTGATTTGATCCTATGGATTTATTTCGCGCAGCCATACCTCTTTCCACCTATAATTACATTTACCACAAGTTAGTAAATGAAGGACGTTGCCGTCAGCCCTATGAAGTGTCTCAATGTTTCGAATAGCAGATTTGCATTTGGCACAGTCAAAGTATGACATTGGATTTGCTTCGATCTTTGTGATCAGCGGCCCGCGTTTTTTCACAGCTACTCCTGCGATTGTACTGTCCGATATTCCCAACCCTTTTTTATAGTTCTGTAAGTATATATCTAAGCTCGGAAATTTCTTATAGAAGTATTTGATAGATCATATTAGGTATATTATGATATAATATCCTTCGATATCATATTATACACCAACTGGAGAAAACTGATCTGCGTCCTGCGAGTTTATTGATGATGTGGAATTATCTGACTCAGTTTGATACCCGTCCAAATCACTATCTTCATCTATAATGTTCGAATCATTGTTTGACTCACCCTGAGTAGCAGTGCCATCCTCTGCACTTTTAATATCGCATGTACCATCAGATTTATTGCAGTGTTTCTTTGTTGCAAATGCTGGTATTACTAAAGACGTAACTTACATCACTATTATTGCAGCCAACATTGAAACAGATATCAACGCCAACTTGGCTAGTTTGGTTTCTGTATTCAATCTAATTCTGTATCACACGATGAGATTATCGTATTTGAAAATTATGTAGAATATTAGAATAAGAGGGCACTATTTTACCACATGATTCTATGTATAGAATGTTTGGTGGTTGGCACTCGGGTACACATATTTGGTAAAAGCAGATGATTGTACTTGGTGTATTCCTCTTATGCTACCCAACATGCCTTAGCACTATCACTATTTTACGTGCTGCCCTTACTACTTTAAAATCACAATCGACTTCATTGTTTCAGAAACAATAGGAAGTGATTTGTAAAATCCTTGTTTGCTGTTTGAATAAGAAAGCAAAAATGAACTTTTACCCTTTACTACGCCAAGAACGTTTAGCATTTTTTTTCCAGTCTGTCCATTATATTTTGTATAGTCCACTATATCACTTGCGGTAGGAAAACCATATACGCTATATGCTGGCGAACCTTTGCCCACAACGGTAAATTGTTGATATGCTTCCTTCAGCTGTCCTTCCAGATTCCGTAAATTATTTGCTGGCACAATAATTTCATTCCCGCTATAATTAAGAGATGAATCATTCATAATATACGTAATGGTAATTTGGAAAGGCTTTGTAGAATTAGGATTCATCAACGTCAAATCAATACTGCTCAAGAAGTTCTCCTTCCCTTTAGTAGTCCATCCTGGAGGATAAAATAAGGTGAACTTTTTATCAGGATCGACATACGTCTGCCAATTATTTACGTCTGACTGTTCGTAACTAGGCTGCAATGATGAATGTCGCGAAGTACAACGTGGGCATTACAATTAGTGACATAATCAATAAGCCTAAATTATAC
>JBAWET010000277.1:0-7388 GCA_049591355.1 Nitrososphaeraceae archaeon | reverse complement strand
CTCTAGTATAGTTTCTGACGTGAGTCTACATAAGCTGTAGCAATTATCGCAAACCATCTTGTCAAACCAATACTGAAGTGAATGTGTCTTGTGTCCACATCTATCACAACGCATAGTACTTCTCAAGGCATTACATTATAACTATCAATAGATATAAAACAATTCTTTCTAATATTACAGAAATGCATAGTAAAATTACATTGCTCGGAGATACAGATCATAATCCTTACTAGTGTGATAGATTGAAGTTCACTGATTATAGACCTATGCCAATAATTTTAAACTAGGGAAAAGCTCCCAATCGACTCATTTTGATGTTTATTAATTTAACTGGCTTTGTAGTAATTAATCCAAACACACGGCTTGATAAGTTTTAATGTCAAATTGGTTAGAGTTGGGGCAATATGTATGAAGCCCATGTGACCATTCCCAACAATAATAAGAACTGAAAAAGAATCATAACACTATTGACACATCGGCTTCACTTATTTTATCAGCTTGTAGTCCACTCCCAGCAATTCATTAAAATCAAACGATAATAGACATTGATATCTTTGTACTCAGAACTAGATTAACAAAGTTAAGCAATCATTAAAAATCCTACATTTCAAGAAAACTCACATACTCGTCCACGGCATAACCCAGGGTGGAGGTGAAACTGATTCGTCCATCCTCCTCCATTCTGGTACCAGTTAATTGAGTCCAGTAAGGTATTTTGAAATTATTCTAAGAACACTTTCCTCGTCATTTCTAATCAAATAGTAGCAATTCCCACAAGCGTGTCTCCGAAGAAACATTCTAAGGTATTGTGTTTTTTCGTTACAAACTTCACAACGTATCTCTGACTTTATCAATATTTATAGTGCGTCAATATTACGGTCAGTGATTTACTTAAGTCTTTACTATGAAGAATTTTAATTATTCTTCACTGACATTCAAATGCTCCAGATTGCTAGGACCTATTCCGTAATACTGGATGGCTTTATACATCAAGGAGTATAATCAGATACAAATATTAAATCTGCCACAAAGACATAAAAGTTATGCCCTGTTACAAGTTGCAGGGATAATTTCCATGTCTAGTAGGAAAGACAATACGAATGCCGAGAGTCATACGTCAATTAAAGATAGTTTAAAAAAGTTTGCTTTGGATTTTCAATGTTCTGTCTGCGGTGCTATATTTACTACTGATGAAGATAGAAAACAACATTTAGAAAAAGAAGCTCATGGCATTCTTCATGAAGGGACGACCAAGAAAGACAAGGAGATTGCCAAAATGCAAGAGGAAGAAAACGAAACTTATTCTCATCGTATGTGACTGGGGATTCTATATCCATGACTATTGGCAGTAGCAATTAATATTATTTGGGATAATCTTTCGTCTGACTGATAGTCAACTTGTCTAGAGCTTGACTATCATAGTGGGATCTGACAATTACTAGACTTACATCCATTGAGAGCCACTGAAAACCCTCACATCAGAGTCCCAAGTAAGATACTGCAATATTTTTTATTCCAGTATACTTGCAAAGTAGACATCTTCGGTTTGATTACCATATTCAGTCCATGATAAACCAGTGCTATTTTCGTTCGATATGTGGATCAATGCAGGATTGAGGGAATTGTTTGAAATCAATTTGATAGGCTTTTCAAATGTATCGCCGTCATCAGTACTTCTGGTCATGAATATATTGGTTTTATTGCCTGTGCCCTCGTTCCAGGCAACGTATATTCTATTGGTATTGTTTACTGTTCCTATATCAGAAGGAGCTGAGTTTGTTATTGAATTACTAAGGTTTATTGTCTTTCCTAGATTGTTTCCATGATCATTGATCTTTGTAAAAAATATATCAAATTGAGCAAATGTCATGTTCGTGTCAGACCAGACAACATATAGATTGCCTCCTAGTGCAACCATCTGTGCAAGCCTAGAGATTCCGGGGGTATCACTGAGATTTATTGAATCACCAAATGTATTCCCATAGTCATTACTCTTTCTGAAGAAAATATCAGTTGCACCGGTTCTTGTCAGGTCGTCTTGCCATAAGACATAGACATCTTTTCCATCTTCGGATGAAGTAATTACAGGAATTATAGAATTATGTTCATCTATTTGTTTTTGGGTGTTCATCCCAAATGCCGGCAACAAAGATGAGGTGATTGGAGGATGGGAATGTCCTAAAGATGGGAGATACGGATTGGTTGAAGAAACAATGCTAATCAGTGTAGGTGATCCAAACCTGATTCCACTATCGCTGCTCTTGATAAAATAGATCCCACACAAGGGATCATCGTGTACTGCGTCACAATCAGTGTATATAACATATACATTGTGCTCGTTTCTCGGTACTACGATATGAGGATCTATCGAGTCACCCGCAGATTTACTCAAGTCAATTATAGGCCCAAAGTTTCTACCATAATCATTACTCTTTCTTAGGAATACTTCAAAGTTCTTTGGGTCTTCTGGTTTACTGCCAACCCAAACAATGTATACAGAGTTCTTATAAGAGGCGATATTTTGAAGACTCGAGCCAATAGTTCCGTTACTGATATCTAATATCTTGTCAAAGATCCTTCCGTTATTGTGACTACCCCTAAAAAAGATGCGCGAATTCTCAGAAGAATCGTCTTCCCATGTTACGTAGACATTATTGCCAGTTGCTGAGATATCTGGAAGATTCGAGTCCGCTGTGATATTGCTCAAAATTGAGGTTTCACTAAATCTATTTCCACTATCGTTACTAGTTCTAAAGTGTATCTGCCCCGTATCATTGGACTGGTTGCCCGTATCAGTCCAAACAAAATAAGTAGATCCATTCGATTGTATTATTCTTTGATTCAACGAGTGTCCAGGGCTATTACTCAAATTGGAAACTAAGTAATTGGCGTTGACAGAACCAAATGGTGAAAAAATAACAAGACAGACCGCAAAAGCAACCAAGGAGAAAGTGGCTGATTTACTGGGACTTGGCCAAATACTGAATTGCTGATGCATGAATAAGAAGACATCCTATTAGTCAAATTAAGTTTTTGACACCTTATTGGTATATACTAGCTTACCGAACATCGCTAGAATAAATGAATTGGAATTATCTCCTATTGAATTAATTTGTAAAATGATTGTGTAATTTGTCACATTATATAGGAAAGTCATTATTTGAAAGCATGATTAGCTATAACAAATTCGTTAACTACCAGCAGATATAGGTAAAAAAAGGCGATCGAGTTTGTGGTCCGTGTGTTTCAGTACGTGTAGTTTCCTATCTGCTAATTTGGCCTTGAGCTCCAAGTACTTGACTCGTTTGGTTTGTTGGTGGAGATTGTGGCGATGGAAGCTGGAAGAAAGGAACCGCGCCACTTCCAGAGGCATAGGGTAACTGACCATTCCATTTGTTAATGGCCTGCCATTGTAGATATTCGGGACTTGATCTTAATTGCCCCGTGATTAATTCTATGGCTTGAGCTTCTCCACTGGCCTTTGCTATATTCGCTCTAGCTGCCGCTTCAGCCTGGACTACATTCTGGTTAGCAATAACTCGTACTGCCCTCAGATTGTTCTGTTCAGTAAGATATTTTTGAAATGCTACTACTTTCTGTTCTATCTGTGCCGCAAAGGATTCTGAAAACTTGAAATCGGTGATGAATACATTTTCAGTTAGGATATTGTTTGAAGTGAGGGTGTTTCTAATCGCCTGAGCAATAACACCCTTTGCAGTTTCTCTCTTTGTCACGAGTTCCTCTGCGTTAAATTTAGCTACACTGGCTTTGACAGCTTCTTGTATAGTAGGTGAAATGACACGATCAGCATAGTTTACACCTAATAACTGATAAACCTTATTGGCCTCTTTGGGATCAATCATATAGTTTAATGCTATAACTGTTTGAACCTCCTGTAAATCGTTGGACGCAGCTGATGCTTCGGCTTGGAACTTCTGAGTTCGAACTTCCATCTGTATTACTTGCTCGACAAATGGAATGATGAAATGTACTCCTTCCGGAAGTACGCGATTTTCTACTGCACCAAGGTAAAGAACGACACCTCGATGTCCTGCCTCAACTATTACAACTGATTCAAACATCACGACTATAATAACGATAAATGTTATTACAACCGCAGCAATTTTACCAATATTATAACTTGGGAACCTTGACATTCTGCCATAAGACATTTTACTTTGAGGATGTTAAAGCGAGTTGCCTATATATCTTTACGCGTTTGTTCTGCGATATTGGTATTTTAACTCTATTTCTTACCAGTTATACATCCTTTCCAGGGTCAGACCATCTTTTTCCCATGACCCTTGTCCAATCTATTCTAAATGTCAAATACATTATGACTGCATAAGATATTGTGATAGCCAATCCTGCCATAAGTAATTGCGCATCGTTAATCTTTGAAATACTATCATTTAGAAAAGATCGTCCCATAAATATAACGGCAAAGACTACTAATTCGTATGCTATTAGTTTTCCAACAAAGGCAGCAATAATAAATTTCCAAAAATCATATTTTGCGAGGCCTAAATGTATATTTACAGGAGCATCAGGAATAGGAGTTGCCGATGTTACGATGACTGCAATCCAACCAAATTTATTGATGAATTTATGTAGCGGTAACATCCTTGTTCTAGTTTTTATGCTTAATATGTTACGTCCGTAATAACTACACCAAAAAATTAGTGCTTTTGCAGCGACTGAACCTCCGACAGCAGACAACACAAGCAGGTGTGGATTCATTTGCTCATTTAGAGCCGCTAAAGCTAACAACGGTGCGACTGGAATTGGAATTACTGTTACGATTCCAGCTAGGAGACTGATCGCAAAAATTCCTCCGTATTCGAAATATTCTATATAAGAATAGAGATCTATTAACGCAAAATTAGGGTTTTCCATCATCAAAATAGCTTATAATAGTTATCCCGGACAGGAATATTAATGTCTTTAATCGTGCTGAGCCTCCCATTTTTCAATATTATTAATTTGGAGAGGTTAGAGACGACAAAGAAGGTCTATAATCTGGCACCTTTCTGATATATAAAATATTAAAGGCAACTTTCATTGAAAAAGAGTTATTACCATCATCATGTTACTATTCATGAGTACCTGATTAAACATTATTGACTGTCATGTTGGGGAAAATAAGGAAACGAGTGGGATTAATATCGCTTCAAATTAAGTCTCATGTTCATGTAAAAGATAACAGTAGAGTCAAAAAGAAGGAAGTTGGACGTCCTCATGTTTTAGAAAATCCTTGGCAACCCAACTCGTTAACTCTGGCTTATGATTGAATCAAGGAGAGTCGTAGGAGACATGATTTGAAGAAATAATGGAAATTAGAAAGGAAGATACGGTAGAAACATGGACATTATTACTGCAGAAAGCATTACTAGTGAAATTAACATCGATAGATTCTTCAGTCTTGTTTTGCCAGGCCGCGATCTGCTCTCAATTAATGCACCATAAAGCTGACCTCCATCGAGTGGACCAATCGGCAATGCATTGAAAATTCCCAAATTGAAATTAATAAACCATAGCCAATAAAGCATATTCGCAACAAGTGGGAATGATGGTCCGAATAAGGAAGAAGTGTACTTTGGAGCCATAAGGTCAGAGAAAGGTACTATTCCTTCTGCCATACTCGGAGGTGGAAGCATAGGTATGGGGCTGGATATGAAAAACGTTTTATAAATTTCTAGTGCCTGTTTAGGATCTGCAGAGAGCGAGCTAATTGTCACACCCAATATAGGCGTACCAGCATTAACATTGGAGGGAATAGTTATTGTTCCTGACATCGTATGACCTTCCTTATCTAGCCAGGCTATACCAATGGTCTTGCCTAAATTCGAATGTAGCGCGGTATTCAAATCTCCTACCGCATGTATCTCCACTCCGGCGATTTTCTGTATTGTTGCACCATTCAATATTCCAATTTCTTTTGCAAGTGAATTGTCTTTCACGCCAGTCACGGCTACACCAAAATTGGGTTCTTCTATGCCAGAAATTGGAGTAAGAGTAGATACCAAGGCGTATAGCATCATCAAAGATACTGCAGCAAGTACTATATTGTTAAGGGGACCGGCCGTGAGAACAGCACTTTTATGTTTCAGGGAAGACTTCGCCAACTCTTCTTTTTCTATATTTACGAAAGCACCTACTGGTATTCCTAATACTGTGGCAATGCCAGTGGATTCGACTTTTATATTGTACACTCTGGCTACCACTCCATGTCCAGTCTCGTGGATGAAGACACTAACGATTAATGCTATAAGTGTATACGCAACTGGTAACATAGGGTTCAGCCCAGGTAGGAGGAGATTTCCCTGTGGACCTAAGTCTCTCGCGAATTCTCTGACTGCCACGCTTGATACAATACTTGCAATGGCCCCCCCAATCAATATTATTGCAGCAGCTGTTATAATTGGCATGAGGTATACATTTAATCTTGCATAAACCTTGGCGGGCCGTGTTTTCGCCAAACTGTCAAAGAATTTCAAACCAAACGGCGTGTGTATTAGGATTAAGGGAAAGGGCTTAAATACATCGACACGAATGCCTGTAGACTTTAACAAAAGTAATTCACTACTAATTTTGTGTCAATATATATTTAAACCAATCCCAAGAATTTTGGGCATTTCTCTATATTGTGGGTTAGACTTTCTAACCTCTGCAAATTAGCTCCCGGTAACTGATAATTTCATTTGGAGGTAATTTCAGTCTCAAGTATTTTTCTTGTTCTTGGCGTGTCATGACCTTTTTTTCCCTACATGTCTGTCTCTAGCGGTAGTTTCAAATTCAGTTTAGGCTTTTCTATTTTTTCTACAAGTTGATCAGTTAATGTATCGTTCTTTACTAGGAGATCTTAATAACAATGGGCTGTTCTAATGATAAAACAAATTTGTCTAAAGTCATGAGAATAAGCAGATAAGTGTTATTCAGTTAGTATTTTACGGTAGAAATAAAGTATGTTTCTTATTCAAAGATTCTTCACACCTTGTATATACTGAATTCCGATGTCTAGGTTGACTTCATGAGCAAGGAACCGAATCTAGCAACGCTGCCAATTTTATTTGGAATTATCTTAACGATTATAGCTCCCTCAGTAGGTGTTTGGACTATTAATTCTGCTTATGGCAAAGTATCAAACAATGTTAAAAATGTAAATTTTGAAATTTTTGAGTGTACCGTACAAGGGAACAGTACCCATGAGATAAGCGGTCCTTGTCCCGAAGTAGGCGGGGAAAGTCCGGCGGTCAACGTGGATAAGAGTCCAGAGACGAAGAGTCCAGAGACGAAGAGTCCAGAGACGAAGAGTCCAGAGACGAAGAGTCCAGAGACGAAGAGTCCAGAGACGAAGAGTCCAGAGACGAAGAGTCCAGAGACGAAGA
>JBAWET010000276.1:0-4564 GCA_049591355.1 Nitrososphaeraceae archaeon | reverse complement strand
GGAGGGCATCAAATGTGATATTGCAGCGACTACACGAGTTGCCACCAGCACTGTTCATTCATTAAAAGACCAGGAGTTGATTATTGCAAGAGTTTTGCAAGAAGCGCAGGTAGATATTGAGGATTTGCTAGACTCAACTGATAAACAAAGATCTGTCCCATCAATTGGATCTTCGTTGAACATATAATGGTACTCCGGAAACGCAGATTCCGAAGCCCAACTTCATTTAAATTCAGTTTAGTTTACACTTGAATTGTGCCTCATCATCCCACTCAAATTGTGGCAAGATACGTTAGGGGTGTGGGGACCAAGAGTTTCCTCGCTGTGGTTGGTAAAGCTCTCCTTAGGGAAGATAAAAATTTCCATTCCACACAAATGATTGGGTAGTCAACGGCATGATTGCCCAAACAATCATATCACGAATCGATAACTCCTCCGTTTCGATTGCTGATGGTCGCTATCCATCAGAACGATCTACTGTTCGCGGTCAAGGTCAAATGTTCGAATGCTGTTGTTTCCTAGTATTGGTGTGGTTCCCAGTGCTTCAACTTTAGAATTTGAATCTAGGTCTTAGGCACAAGCCTCCGACTCGTAGAATATGGGATCATCCATTCAACATGAGGCCAATGTACAATATTGAATCTAGATCAAACACGCGTTATCTTTGGTGTTGGCTCTTGCTCTATTGATCGTTTGATTGCTGGTTTGCCAGTGACAAATCCATGAGTGGTTTTTGTGCTTGCCCATGACTTGACGAAAAATGCTTTGGTGAATGATACGAACCAATAATGAGAGAAAGCGTTGTATACTGGAAGATAAAGAGCTCTTTTTAAGCCCTTTAGGCCATATTGTTTGTAGAGAACAGCAGCTTGAAGTCCGTAAATGAGACCAGTTAAGATAAACCACAAGTTCAAGGGCATGTACGAGTAAGTGTAAGGATAATATCCGTACAGAATGTTATGAAGAGCTCCATATGCAGGAATGAGAAGCATAATGAGTCCCGATATTGCGGCAATAGGACTGAGCCAATGAATATTTCCAATTATGTCTGTTGGTTCCGCTATTCTCTTTGATAGCAAACTTATGAATCCCTTTGCCCATCGTGCTCTTTGTCTTAGCATGATTTCCATAGTCGGTGGCTTTTCGTCATAGTCTATACACAATGGGGCAAATGCGATCCTATGCTTCTTTCTGAGGAGTCTGAATGTAAGCTCGTAATCGTCAACTAAGTGGTTAGCGAATAATCCCTCTTCAATCAAGACATCTTTTCTTACGATATAGCCTGTACCACCGAGAGGACATCTCTTTTCAAGAAAACTTCTGACTGTCATATACGGTGTTGACCAAAGGTCTCCTTCGATTGAGAGTAGCTTTGTTATTAGGCTGTAATCTCTGTTGCTTGGGATATATCTTCCCTGCACGGCCGCATATTTGTCCTCGAAAAGTGGTAACGCTTTCTCGACAAAGTCATTAGATAAAATTCCGTCTCCATCTAATATCATGATTAAGTTGCCATTTGCCTTTTCAAGGCCGAAATTAAGGGCTATCCCTTTCCCAGATTCCTTTGTATTCAGCTCAAATGCCCTTACTCTGGCATCGCTGTGTTTGGCCTCTTGGTAGGTAGAATCAGTACAGTTGTGACAAACTACTATTACCTCGATCTTATCATAGGTTTGTTTCAGGCATTCATCGATTGTCCGATGGATGACACTCTCTTCATTTTTAGATGGAATGATTATGCTACATAATTTGTTTGCTTCAATTTGGGACTTTATTTGACTTACGTTGTTATCAAATTCAACTTTGATATCCATTTTCGCGAGATTTTGCGTTCGAAGCTGATAGCTTTTTACTCTATTGTACGATGCGAAATATACTACAAAAATGAATATCGTAACAAGCGTGTAAAGGAGAATAATACCTAGTAGCGGCAAAGTGATATACGACAAATCCACTTCGGTGTCTATAAGAATACCAGTTTTTGAAATTGTTGTATACAGAGTAGTAATCAAAACCCAAGCCCACAAAGCTATAAATGAGAAAACTAGGAGGATCCAACGTTTTTCAGTTGTCAAATTAGATTAACTGTATCTATTTATTATTTAATCATTGTTCGAGAAGAATTACTAAAGAACACTAATTGAGGGACGTTTGTGAGAATTGTCGTTTTTTGGATAGGTGTTGTTGTTGTACCAACTTATAGAGATAATCTGCAATCATGTTTCTGTCAGTCCATGCAATTTTAGGATTAAACCTTAAAATGTAGGCTATTGCCATTTTAAGATTGGTCATATCTTGCATGCTTTAGAATTTTATTGACTCTTGCCGATAATGCTGGAGAAGAAATTTTCAATCCCCTTTAGTATGTCGAGTCCAGGCAATATGCTATATTCTTTAACGACAGTTGCTACATTTCCGTTTTGATCTGCCGCGTCAATAACTATTATTCTGGAGGGAGGCTGTACATCTATTAGGGCTTTGTAAACGTCGTTCTGCTCCTTCACGAGGTCCGCCGTCACTATTCTTCCATCATGTACGTACTTGATTTGGCCTAATTGAAGTCCTGATTCGTCTGATATCCTCACTTTAAAGACACTTTTTCCTGCCTTTATCTCCGTAGTAAGCGGTTGAATGACAGGAGCCTTGTTGTCGTTGGGTGCTCGATTTGTCTTGTCAACTGTGTTGCTACTAGGAGAGGGCGGAGGTAGGGGGATAAGCTGTGCGGCAGCTGAATGGACAGTGACAAGTGAAAAAGCCGTAACAAAAATATAGACCCAAATGCCCAAACCCGGAGCATGAATTCCCAATGTACTATCTTCAAAGGCTATTGCCATTTAATCTGTTCGTTTTTTTTGACAGTAAAAGAATATGAAGGGAGCATGTTACATTTCATTATGTAATTTGAATCGTGATTTTGGTTGATACCTCACAAGATCTACGGAACTAACGATACAAAGTCTTGTATTGCATTAAATGTTGTAGCAGCAACGTTTTCCCCATATGGATTAATTGTTATATTTACTTTTGACATTTCGTTTATCGTCTCATTCAACGAGGCGTTTCTATCTAATGGAAACAAGCGGTTAGCGTTCAAGAGAATAGTTTCCCACCTCGCTGACGTATGTCGTAATGTAACGCATGGTTTTCTTAAGACGACAGATTCTTCTTGAACACCACCTGAGTCTGTAAGAACTACTTTGCACTTATTTAGTAAATACAGAAATTCGAGATAACCTGTAGGATCAATAGTTATTACATTAGGCGGCAAGGATAGATCGTACTTTTTCATACTGGCTTGAGTTCTTGGATGTATCGGGAATACCACTTTGGAATCTACCTGGGAAAGATGCTTCTTCAGCAAGTTTAGCTTGGCTGGATCATCTACATTCTCTGGTCTGTGCATTGTCAATAACACAAAATCCTCTGGAAGGTCCAATCCAGTGGGTTTGGTTGCAACTCTTGAAAGCTTTTTACACACGTCAACTATGAGGTTACCCGTTACATCCACTCGTCCACGCACTTGTTCGTACTTTAGACACATTTTGCAAAAATCAGACGGTGCCAGCAAATAATCAGACATAGAGTCAATCTTAATTCGTGTTCCTTCTTCAGGTACTGCCAAATCAAAATCTCTGACGCCTGCCTCAATATGTATTAATTTGCACCCTAGCTCTTGGGCTGCCAATGAAGCTGCCATGCTAGAGTTTGTATCTCCGTAAACGATGATGTGCGACGGGCTCGTTTTCCTTAATCTTCTGATTATGTTCGCCTTTAGTACAGAGACGTCAGAAGTTCCACATTGAAGATCGATGTCAGGAAATATACCCAACTGTTCCAAAAAAACATCCTTCATTTTGGGCGAGAAATGTTGTCCAGTATACAACAATCCGTGTTCTTTGCCATCGAATAGACGGATGAATTCGGAGAGCTTGATGAGCTCGGGCCTAGTACCAGCAACGGTTACTATATTAAAAACCGAAGAGGCATCATCCCGTGTTTTCAGAGCACGTTCGAGAACGACTTGAATTTGATCCGTTGAGTGTTCGTTATTAATTTTGGTCAATTAACGATATGACAACAAACACCTACAAAAAATCATTTAGGTACAAACAGACTTTTTGCCCATTATTTGGCAAAATTCATTAAATGTCCTTTCGGTCATTACTCGATGAAATCAATACAAAGCTAAGCGTAGTTATATGCCGCAGAATCTCGGTGTCTTGAAATTATTATCTGACCCAAGTGGCTAAGGTGGATACTCAATTCGCTGTCCGTAGCCGTTGATCTTCACCCGAAAAGTAGGCCGTCCCAGTCCGACTTTTTGTATTTGCCTACCTGCTTACTTTGAATATAGCCCTTTACTCGTCAAGCAAACGGCATTTCGCTTGGACACAGCACTGTTATTTACGGTTGCGTACCGACACCGAACTCTATTCATTGTGATCCCGTCCATTCAAGTTCAGAAGCTTTTTTTCTCGGAGGCGGACATCCCGTAGAATGAATTTTCGAAGTCTCCTCTACATCTCATGCCTCGAATCAGACTAAATATCCAACTCCCAAAGAT
>JBAWET010000275.1:0-3628 GCA_049591355.1 Nitrososphaeraceae archaeon | reverse complement strand
ATGAACCTCCTTTTTCGAAGCATCACACAGCCCTTGAAATTCTATCTAATGCAGCTTCTGTGCCTTCCAAGATATGTTTTTTTACCATGCCTGAAAATAGTCCCATAAAACCGGAAACCTTAATGTCCCACTCAACGTCGACTACCGTATTATTCTCTCCTTCGGAATGAATAACTATAACCTTTTTCCCCCTAATTGGACCTTCGACTATGGTAGTCGTTATAGATTTCATCGGTTCTAACAACACAATTTCTTTGCATAGTGAGTTTCTAAAGGCGATTACAACCTCTCTCTCGATTGTATTGTCAGATTTACTGATGTTCTTAATTGATTTGGTGCCATGCCAAAATTCTGGCTCTCTATCAAGGTCCGATATGATCTCCCACACCTTGGATGGGTGAGTCTTGATTTCCTTCGATGTATGAAAGTTAACCATATCCTTACTGAGTTCATCAACTTTCGGACTTAATAGTTTTAGTATCGAATCAACAATACCGAGTATGCATTTTGAAAAAATATATCTTATAGACCTCTGCTTTGTGAGGCGAATGATTATTCGGCAATATAACTCTGCTTCAAATGATTTTAATGGTAATCACGAAATGTTTGATCTGTTAAGTTAATGTTTATTGTTTATAAACAATCTAGTTTACATGGTGGGATCTTCTTTTCTTTTGTAGACAATTTGTGATTCCAGTCGTGCTTTCAAAGTTAGTATCTTCCATAGTAATATTAGTCAACCGACTAATACTCACTTAGGTTACAGAAAGTCAGAATTAACTAAAATGAGAAGAATAAAATATACATTTTATGCATAAGGTATTAGTGTATTTGTTTCTTTTGACTGCTTTGATTCTTGTGTTTTCTGTACAAAACTCGATAATGAGTCGTGATTTACCCATTAAGACATATCCAGATCCACCAAGCGTATTACGACAAGAAAATCAAGATAGACTTCAAAATTTAAAGGTCACTATGCAGGAATATGTAGTTCCGAATAACCAAAGTTGGCCGCTCTATCCTCTATTTGATCATCAACGCAATTTAGTATGGGTCGGAGATACCGTTATTGACAGTGGTAGAATTTGGTCTTTCAACCTGACAAATGCAAAGTTCAAAGAGCATGATTTGAACGACACTAGCATTGTAACTATTTTGGCTCTTGACTCCAACAATACGATTTGGTACCTCGATCCCCTCTTGAAGAGAGTAGGATTCTATAATACTTCATTACATCCTGCAAATCACGTTTATCCAATTCGAACCAATGTTACAATTTTCGGAATGACAATGGACAAGAATGATACTATGTGGATGACTTCACCTGACAATGGCGAAGTATTAAGATTTGATACGAAAACTAAGGAATTTAAACCTGTTATTCATTTGCCTTTTCCTGATTCACGTCCTTTGGGAATTACCTTCGATAAACCTGACACCATTTGGATAGCTGATGAAAGTGGAAGTATAATTAAGATAAATTCAAGCGATGTACGTATAATTAACCAATATAGGCCCCATTTCTCAAAAGGAAACATACTTCCTAGTCCAACTGCAATTTTGGTGGTTCCGGATTTGAATAGCATTTTTGTATCGAATCATAATGATAAATCAATTACTTCATTTAACACTGTTTCGAATTTGTTCGGATATTACAGACTTAACACTACGGGTTTACCATTTGGGATGGCCATAGACAAATTTGGGGATATATGGATAGCGCAACACACTTCAAATAAAATAATCGTTCTGAATCCATCATCCGGAAATCTGAAGGAATTCTCATTAATTGATCCCCATCCATATGTACAGTGGATAACTTCTGATTCGAATGGTAACATTTGGATGGCTGAACAACTTGTTGGTTCGCTTGGCCATATTAGGATTGAGGAAGACGGAATCGTAAATAATCAAGAACGATGAAATATAAATGGAGCTATAATAATAGCGTACTTCATTAACCGTAGGTAGGATAATAGCATCAAAAATAGATGAATACATTAAAACAAGAAAGAGTCTTACTTATAAGAGAAGCAAAAATTTTTTTATTGTGTGTAATAATCAATTCTCAATTCCATGACATGTAGAGACTGCTTAATTTTTAATTGATCTTGGAAAAATTAGGTTTCCTAAGGATTCAGGATCCGAAGACATCAGATGGCGCAATAATCAAACGATCTGACATTTGATCTCGGGTACTTTATAATTGTGTGGGCGACATATCTGCTATTATACCAATTAATGCACGTAGTAATAATGTGGAAACATTAAATGTTTTGCTTTCTAGATCTTTCAGCATCGGTGGTCATAAATTTAAATTTTATTTCTAGTCCACGTGTTTTGAAATTAACCAAATTCTAAGATGGGATACTTGTGAAAGACCAGGGTGATGAAGTTTGTAAAACTATTTTGATATTAATTTACTATATCATCTAGTTTAGCTCTTACAAACAGACAGGGAGGCACTAAGAGTAACAGCAATTGGAAATAACATCATGGCTCTACCAATGAATTAATATCTAATAGGGATATGACAATCTAAGACTACATAGATATTTCATAAGGTATCATTAGGCATATATTTGCAGAGACAGTTATATATGTGAATGGAAGTACCATGATTTTGGTGACAATAGTAAGTGTTTCTCTAAACGACGATATATTGGAAGGTATCGATAAGCTTCAGAAAACACTAGGTTTTACAGGAAGATCAGAAATAGTTAGAGCAGGCATTCGGAATTTGCTAGCGGAAGAACGAATGAAACAGGATTTGGAAGGCGTTGTCAATTCTTTGCTACTGGCGGTACATGATGAAGATTCTGATGATCAAGTTGCGTTGATAAGACACTCATTTGACAAGATTATTAATGTTCATCTCCACAATAAAATTGATAAACACCGGTGTCTTGAAATATTCTCTCTCAAGGGGGACTCCAATGATATTAAGGAAATAGCTAGACGGCTCCAAGCAAATAAGAAGATGCATTTTGTCAAACTTATCGTGGTCTGATTAAACGGCTCGGTAACGTATTTATTACAAAGTGATTGGAATCAGGCCAAGTACTGTACTGAGAAGTACTCTAATTGGGCTGAATGTTACTACTATTAGAAGCGTTATCATTCGAACTTTATAAACCTCCTTATACCAATAGTTCCATCACAATATATCACAGCAAATTTCGAGTATAATTCCAATAACAAATTTTCTGAATAGAATCACAGTTGTCAATATTATAAGCAATAGTAGGGCATCCTAAATATACCAACCTTCTGTAAGATTCTTCGAAGCAAAAAATGTCCAGGACTAATTCAAACATTAGTGCGATACTGACTGCGAGTTTACTAGTAATAGTATCAGGATCCTTATCAACTGTTTACGGTGAAAATTGTGATGACAAAAATCATGACAAGTGTACGGACAAAGACAGTTCTCACACAACGAATGAGAAGGCATGTGCCGGATTGAAAGACAACAAAAACTCAGATGATGGAAGTTCTAATGTAAAGGTTCAAAATACTGATCAAAAATGTTCTGATGGACCGCTGGATGCCAATCGCCCCCTACTTGGGGGAGGTCCTTACAGCTTCCCAACCGATACATTTACCCTTCCCACGTAGCCCACTGAAG
>JBAWET010000274.1:0-2303 GCA_049591355.1 Nitrososphaeraceae archaeon | reverse complement strand
GCTACGAACCTTAAACCGACAACAAACGCAGAATCAAAGAATACCGTTCAAGGGGGTTCTGTGACTGTTAAACCTAATCAGGGCGGGTCTGCAAATGTTAATACTAATCCAAAAGCTGTAACCAATCCTAGCACTGCGATCATCACCAATCCAGATGTTGCTGTCAATCAAAACAACGTAGACGTAAATGTGGACGGAAACAGTGATGCTGATAGCAACAATGATGGGAATGACGAAACTAATAATTACTATTATTCCAGTCAACCGACCACAGAACCGACAACTAATTATTACTATCAACAGGAAACGAATAACGCTAATGGCCAGGATAGTACATCTAACACTGGCAATGAAAATCCACAGGTAATCTACAATAACTCAATAATAAATCCAATTATGCCAGTAATGAATTTGGTAGGTGCCGATGCTGGAGCTAATATTATCTCTGGGATAGTAGATGGAAAAGCAGGTCAGACATTAGATCTTATAGGTACTAGTAATAAAAATTATGTGCAGATCAAAAGTGATTCAAACATTACACTTTCGCAACAAGAAATGACCTTAGGACAAGATGATTCATTAACTCTGACATTCAATGAAGCGACAGGCAAATGGATTGAAACAACTCATACAGATAATAGTAATTAGTGTCTTTAACTCATTAGTGGTTGCACATTGTGTGTGTAAAATAGGTAACATAACCTATGATGAACAAACACATATGCGTACAATGGATGGAAAACTCAATGCGTTAGCAGGCAGTCAGTCTATAGATAATATAGATGGTTCATTGAAACTATTTGAAAGACGTAGTTAATTATTTTAAGCAGTACTTAATAGAATAAGCGTTTGATTCGAATAGAAGCCATCATGGGTGCGAATGAGGTCAGTAAGATCAGTGAAGGATTGAAGAAGATAGGCATAGGCGGTATAACCGCCTTCAAGGCAAAAGGGCGCGGAAAAACCATTCCTGAAAGCATTCACGCTTCATTGGGAACTGAGATCTATACACCTGAATTCAGTGATAAATACGTAGTTTTGCTCGTTTTGCCAGATACAAAAATGGACGAAGCTATCAACATAATAAAAACGAATTGTAAAATTGGCAAGGTCTTTGTTACTCCCGTAATACGTGCTGTTGATCTTGCTACCGGAGCTGAAGCTGAAGAAGCTATATGATAACGACCAATATCGTATCTTTCCATCAACGATTGATATTCTGCATGATATACAGAAATAGAATAAATACGATAAAATAATATGAAGAGCTACCATACTATGGTACTATCTTTTGCCATAAAGTTGTACCCTCTGGTGGGCCATTGCCTCTCACAGGACAAGGTCCACCATAGGTCTCAAATATCCTGGCATAGGAAGCACAGATCGTGCTCCCATACTTTCTATGTTGTCTTGCATTAACATCATAATATAACTGGGAAACCACGAGATTTTATATTAGAGTTGGGTACAGTTAGCTAAATAAGTACGATCATCTTTTGTATTTCAAATTGTTATGGAATTTGCCATCTGTTAATGGGATCATCGACCTTAGCATTTTCACCTTTAATATCATCGAGTGTCTATGAATTTCGTTCCTTTTTCCGGAGTATGCATACATCTACACCTAGGCTTGACTCGCGATATTGAATTGAACAGAGCAGATAGCAAATCCAATTTCTAATACAAATATAAGCAATGTATGAACATTTAATAATTATTTCAGAACTGTAGCTAAAATTGGGATTTACTCGCAGACCAAATATCTTTTCTTAATCTTTTCATGTATCAATAGATCCTCATTAAGAGTTTGTATATCTGCAATAACAGATCAAAGGAAATGAAGCATCCCTTGGAATAATTCTACATGGATGCCGATTTCCTGACTACTTTGTCCTTTCTAACTATTGCTAAGAAGAACAGGGACAAAGCAATGAAACTCGTAATTGCCAACATCAGTTCCAAAAGTGATGATTCTATATCAGGCATAAAGAGATCTAGTCGTGAAAGTATAGTGTGAACTGCAAATAATCCGAAGGCAATCGCCACAAATAAGATTTTCTTAAGTTTTACTTTTCGATATGCGATTAATGACAAAACAAAAAGAATGGCAGCAAAAATTCCGCTTCCAAAATCGAATATTTCTGCAACATCTCCTTTGTCCAGAGCATCAGGATTATCATCCAAGGCATAAGCATATGGCAAATTTGTATTGATGAAAATAGCAAGAATGACAGAAAGCAAGGCGATCACAACCATTAGAATCAAGTTGCTATCAGGCCTACAAATCATAATCATTCCCCTTG
>JBAWET010000273.1:0-1945 GCA_049591355.1 Nitrososphaeraceae archaeon | reverse complement strand
GTACCTTGAACCAAAGCAGATGCACAATTGCCAACACCAGCTATAGCAACCCTTACCTTTTTGCTCATGGAAGATCGTAATTCGCCGGTTTAATTAATATATTGATAATGATGTGAAGGAAGAGACGGATTTACAATCATAAAAACAATTCTATAACTCAGATTGACATGATACTCGCCTATTGAGTACGAAGATGAACTTTTCATAAACTTGTTTGAATCCAAGTTTCAAATAGAATTTTTCAAGGCCTTCGTCTGCCAATGTTTGAACAAATATACAATCATATCCATTTTGCCTAGATATATCCAAACATGCCTTGATCATTGCGGTCGCGACCCCCTTATCTCTGTGTTCTGGGAGCGTTCCCAGACAATACAAACCCATTCCACCACTTTTTTCAAACAACGCACAACATCCCAGAGGTCTGACAAGCCCCCTAAATTGGGAAATAGCAATAATAAGTATAGAATGTTTGAGAATCTTCAAAGATAATCTTGCAATTTCCGCTTTAATGTCTATTACTCCAAACGATCTGCAGAAGGTATCGATCCAGAGGTTCAGGTTATCAGGGCCCACAGGGAGAATGTTGATATTATATTTATCAATTCTAGGACCAAACAATTCGTATTGCAGATTCATTATTTTCAGAGAACCAAATTCAATTAATCCATTTTTTCGTAAGATATCCAGTGTGAGGACATCGGATTTCAATACGTGTATGTAACAATTTTGTCGGACTTGGGGTATTTTATTTCTAGTCAACGGGAGTAGATCTCTAATTCCAACGCAATTTTTTAGGTTGATTCTGTTAAAAAAATAATCGTCACCAAGAGCCAGATTCAAAAACATTTGAGCGCAACCATTTTCTTTATAGTATTCAGCCCACAGGGAACAAAAAGCTGATTCGTTGCTGTCCATTACCGATTGAAGCCTAGTATCGGAGTCCGAGAATTTCCACCATTGTTCTTACATCATTCTTTTTGTTATCATTTTTCGCCGTTTCCATCAATAATTCTAAAGCATTTGGAGTATCCAAATCATCCGCAAGATACGACTTGAATTGATTCACAATTCTCGAATCTTTCCCGCTTTCTTGGTCTGATGACCTAAAATCAAATAGTGTTCCTGCCAGTATTTCGTTCAATTTCTGATACTTTGGTAGATCTTTTAACTTGAATTCTATAGATTGGTGGTAATGACGCGAAAGAAGATAGATTCTTAGGACATTTACATCATATATTTTTGATAAATGTCTCAAATAAACTGTGTTCTTGTAGGACTTTGACATTTTCTTACCGTCGACCAGCACAAAACCAATGTGCATCCAACTTGAAACAGATTTCTTTCTCTTGGTAAGGATTTGCAAAAGGGCCATTTGCAGTTCGTGATGTGGATAAACAAGATCTTTTCCGCCCCCATGGATTTCATAAGCTCCATTGAAATGATTCATTGCGACAGCAGTATCTTGTATATGGAAAGACGGAACACCATTTCCAAGCATTTCGTCATGATATGTAAGACCATAATAGTCTGCGGTATTCCATAAGATCATATCCCGGGGATCTCTTTTGTTACTGTCTATGTCGTATCTCATTTCAATCATTTCTTCTTTTTTCAGATGAGACAGTTGACCGAAACTACGGATTTTTGAAACATCCAAATAGATATTGCCGTTTATTGAATACGCCTTTTTTTCGTGCAATAGCCTTTTGATTAATGCAATGATTATTCTTACGTAATCGGATGTTCTGCAATATATTACCGAATCGTTTATTCCAAGATTCGCCAGGTCTTTAAGAAATTCGTCAAAATATATTTTCGAAATGGAGCCACTGTTTCCTAGATCTCCACCCTCGTACAGCTTCGGGTCGATATCAGTCACATTTACTACCGTCCTGACTTTAACATTCTTTGATTTGAGAAATCTAGATAGTACATCAAATAT
>JBAWET010000272.1:0-13255 GCA_049591355.1 Nitrososphaeraceae archaeon | reverse complement strand
CCTCAGGAGTGTCCCACCAGTCCTTTTCTGTTACGTGGTATCCTCTCTCTCTTGCAATATTTTTTAGAATGTCCCCTCCATTATATACAGTAAAATTGAATTCTTTAGCGAGTTCCTCTGCGAGAGTAGTCTTTCCAACCGCTGCTGACCCAGATATTACGATACTAAGATTGTCGTCCGAATGATAGTTGTTATCTCCACGCGATTTCACTGATTACTTACTCCGTTATTCTCTACAAGACTGCTACAGCAAGATTATATATTTGCATCACAAACATTGCGAAATCGGAAATCTGGTAGCGCCTTCCAGATGACTCGCCCATCTTCTTAATCTTTTGTCAGTATCCTTGCAATAAAACTAGCCGTATCTTCCGATGATCCCTGATGATTGTCAACTATCTCAAATGCTGAACCACTCAGGATAGAAATTGTCGATATCATCGAGATTGCAAGCCCTAATTCCTTTTTTATTTCTTCAATCGACACCATGTCTCTATTACGTGACTCGTCTTTTGCTCTTCTTCCAATAATTTCTTCTGGGGTTGCGGTTATTAAAATGAGGTTTCTAGGCTTTAGTTTTTGTATAACATTTTGAGGAATCCCCGGGAAGAAACCTGATGACGTTCTTATAAAGAGGTGAGTGTCAACTATAACTAGATCCTCTTTAACGGAGCAAATATAATCTGCTGCTAGATTTTGCAAATTTTTTTGTCCAGAAAGTGATAATTTCCTAATTTGATCTCTGTCTCCTATCCCCATCTTTTTTGCCTCACTTAACATCACACTTCCGAAAACAACAACAGTGGTATTAAATCCAGATTGAAGCAGAATATCTCTAGTTTTTGTGATTACAGTGGTTTTTCCAACACCCGGAATACCCACCACTATCGTAATTCGTTTAGGTTCTTCCAAGTAATGCCGCCAGTTTTGGCATATGTGTGTCTACCTGTTCTCTGATTAGCAAGTTGTAGTAATTCACCAAAATGTCCACCATAAGCAATATCCCAATCCCGCTACCAAACACACTGAGTACGTCAGAAACGGAAGCCAATAGCCCTATGATTATACCCCCAGCAATAGTAACTGAAGGAATATACTTTTGTAGTAATACTTGGACAGATCCCTGCGAACGCCTAAAACCTGGGACCTGCACATCTGCATCTAACAGGTTCTTTGCGGCTGACTTGGCAGATAATCCCCCCAGCTCAACCCAAAGCCGGCCAAAAATAGTAACGATCGTCGTCAGGAAAATTACATATACAACTGCTCTGACTGGATCTTGCAATGCAACCTCCAGACTCCTTGGGGAGGTAACATAATACAGTATGCCCCCTGTAGGAGATTGAGGGCTACTAGGATCATATTGAGCAATAAAATTAAAAAAAGGATTTGCGTTTTCTGGATTGTAGTTGGCCCAAAGCATCTGTCCCATAAATACCGCATTAGCTAATAGAGCAGAGGATAATATCACCGGAATATTCGATGTATACAGCAGTTTGATAGGATATACCGCTGTAAATCCTCTGTATTTTGTTGAGACTATTGGTACATCAACGTGAATCCCCTGCACATATACAAGTATCAACAATACTGTACTAGTGACAATTAATCCAAATATACTTGGAAGCTGGCCAGCTCTGAAAAATACTTGGGACAAATCTCCATGAATAGCTGAATCTATCAGGAATGGAAATATTCCAACCGGACCATCCTGCGCAGGCACAGGGCTAAACAGGCTCCATAAAATCCCTTGAGCAACGCCGGCCATAATGAAAAGACTTATTCCTGACCCTAGTCCCCATCCCTTCTGAACCAACTCGTCAAGAAACATTACAATTATGCTAGACCCTACTAATTGAAGTATCAAGATCGGTATTAGCGCAGGGCTTGCAAGAAGATGGCCATAAACGCTAATCCCGTAAAGAGAGCCCTCAGCAATTATTACTATAATTGTGACTATTTTTGTTGCAGACGTGAATAAGGACCTGTCGTCAGGGTTCTTGAAGTTAAGTTTTATCAAATCAGAACCTTTTAGCAACTGCATCAACAATCCGGCAGTTACAATTGGTCCAATACCAAGTTCAAGTAACGTTCCTTGTTGAGCTGCGAAAATTACCCTTGCAAATTGAAGAAAATCAAACTGTGGAGCGCTAGTCACCCCGTATAACGGAATCTGGCCCATTACAAGATAAGCAAATAGCGCAATTCCAGACCAAACAAATTTTTCGGTAAGAGTTATTTTCTTCTTAGGTTTCTCTACCTGAGGAATGTATCCTGATACTTTCTTGATTATTTTCCTTACAATGCTCTCAGTGTGTACTGTGCTCATCTAAAATAATTTTACCTCCGTTAGACTCAATCTTAGTTCTTGCGTTTTCAGATACAGATGCCACCCTTATTATTAACGTTCTGTCCACAGTACCTCCACCTAAAAGCTTGTTAATCCCCAAAGAGGACAAATTTAATTCTACAGTACTTTCTTTTTCAACACCCTTATTCGAAGTTATGAGGGAGGACAAATCTCGCAAATTAGCCCATTTTTTAACGACATTCCGACTGTAAGATTTCGAAGAGGGATGGCCAAAATGGTCGGGCTCCTCAATGACTGTCCTGATCCAGAAGTGTTTGTGTTTTCCTGCACCACCTACTCCTCCCCTACTGCCAGATGCCCGATGCTGTCCTATTTGGCCCCAGCCACAATATCTAGTCCCACGCTGTCTTCTACTTTTTCGTAATCTAGTAGCCATTTCTAATTATAATCCCCTATTGGTAAACCTAAGGTATAACCAAAGCCACTAATAATTCCATAATTAAGGATTACTATTTTATAACATCCTCCTTACAAGTTCTGGCAACTCCTTATTCTTCCCAAGAATTCCACCATCAGAATATGCCTTTTTCGTCTTCCTTCTGAATCCCCCTTTTGGCGGATTCAATCTGAAAAATGGTTTAATGTTTTTTAACTCAGATATTTTGACTTTGTCTTCTACTATTGCTGTGACTAGTCCCTCTATATTTCCAAAGTCATTAGGCACATCAGTATCGGATATAGGAATCGAGCCTGTTCTTCTGGCTTTCTTTAAAAACAGTTCCTTAACGATGGTCGAGTCAGCCTTACTCCATGCAATCATACCGGCTATTTTTCTCAACATTCCGAGATAGACTGGCGAATCAGGTACTAAAGTAGCACTAAATTTCTTCTCAAGATTAAGATTCCGTAGAGTCAAGTCGGCCCAGTATGGAATATTGACTGTCCCCCGGATTCGAACAACTAACAGAGCCATCTATATCAATCAGCCAGTTTTGTAAGTTCCTCTTAAAGCATTGAAAATTGCCATAGCTGTAGAAGTCAAAGTACTTGTAGATCCAAATGATTTTGTCCAAGCATCTTTGACTCCTGCAAGCTTCAGAAGACTTCTAATATTTTCTCCGGCCACAAGTCCAAGTCCTCTCGGACCCGGGACTATGTCAATCGTTACACTGCCTCCCTTGCCACTAACTTTGAATGGTATTGAATGGTAATTATTGCACCTACATTCCCAACTTCCACAACCAAGTTTTACGGGAATGATATTCAGAATAGAATTAGTAGTCGCTTTATCTATCGCAATTCTCATCTGAGACGCCTTTCCCATTCCTACCCCAAACCATCCAGCCTCGTTACCGGCAGCAACAAGCGCACTGAAGCGAGTCATCTCGCCGGCGTCCGTTTGTTTTTGTACTATACCCACGTGGACGACGTGAGTCTTAACATCTGGAAGTAAGTGCTTTACAATTTCGAATTCCTGAATATGCATTCCATTTTCATAAATTTGATCCATTGAATTTATCTTGCCTTCAGCAACCATTACCCCTAATTCTGTGCGGGGTTTCCATACGGTCTGTTGTTCTTGATTACGTGATGACGAAGTAAATTTACCAAAACCCAATTTACCAAATTACCTCCATTTTACTCAGCTAGACTCTGTGGTTATTTTATTGCTACGATGCTTCTTGGGATCATGATTCAAAATTTCTCCTTTGACTTCCGTTATATGTGATGGATATTCTTCGGGATTAAGCCCCAATGATAATAATCCCGAGAAACGTGATTGATACTCTTCAAGATTACTTTTTAACATATTTGCATATGAAGCGATGTGAGCACCATTTATTCTTTCACTGTCGGGTAGGGTTTTTTCTGAGTGCGGAGAAGTTATGCCTGCCTCTATCAATCCTTTGAGACAGGCAGCAATTCTGGATGTGAACGGACGTATACCAGTGTATAGAACAACTTGATTAACGCCCTTGTCTGCACATTTCTTACCTAATAGGAGTCCGACTAAATAACATGCGGGAATATTCTTAAGGGATCCCTTCCAACCAAAAGAAGATAATTCTCTGCTGTGCACAGAAGTTATCACTTTGTCACCAGCGGTTTCAGGTCTCAAAACTTGAGCCGTTACGTTTTGTCCACTGATTCGGACAGTCATAAAATTTTTTCTTCCAATTAGCAATCTCTCTCGTTTTCGATAATTTGTTTTAAGATCTCGTATACGCCTTAGTGTATAAATATGACCCATATAATCATCATACCTTCCTTAATTCTAGTTGGACACAGTCTTTAGCACTTATAAACGTTCTAGATAATGTAAAATTATCTCATTTTTAGTCATGATGCCAATGCTGCTTTGTTTGTTCGAATTGCATTTGCAATTAGTGCGGCAAAAGCACCAGCCCCTATCCCGTTATCGATATTAACGACGGCAACACCTAAGGTACAGGTTTGTAGCATAGAAGACAACGCAGCCATGCCATTAGATCCGAAGCCGTAACCTACAGAAGTAGGCACCCCGATGACAGGAATGTCTACCAGAGATGAAACAACTGACGCAAGTGCTCCTTCCATACCCGCGGCAACGACTATCGCATGCACACCACTTCGAATCATTTTTTCTACCGCAGACACAGTTCTATGCATTCCTGCGATTCCCACATCGTAATCCGTGAATGTCTCACATCCCATAACTTGTGAGATGAGTCGTGCTTCTTCGGCTATTCCAATATCCGATGTGCCTGCGCATAATATTCCCACTTTGCCACCTGTTCTCATTCGCTTGTATTTCTTTCTAGCAATGATTATACAGGAGCTGTTTCGACCTGAATAAGTAACCAGATTTTTCTTCTTCATCGCATTACGAAGCTTGGACATTTCCGCAAAATGAATCTTCGTTACCAAAACATGATCACTTTTGGACAAAATGGTACCCAGTATTTTTACTAAATCATTGTAATTCTTGCCGCTCGCAAGTACAACTTCTGGTCTACCTGCTCTCATCTTTCTCAAAGGATCTAATTTTGCAATATTCTTTTCGACATGGCTTATGCTGAAGAATCTCAACTCCTTTTCTGCTTCACCGAGACTAAGATTACCGGAAATAAGGCCCTCTAAGATGGCTCTTACATCCGTTCTTGAATTCTCATTTGACCGTTTGGAATTAAACAAATATCATATAGGAAGTTCACGTATCGCTGTCTTCACACTTTCTACTCCGTTTGTGAGCATCTCCTTTTCTTCTGGATTCAAGTCGAGTTCGATAATCTTCTCTATCCCGTTACTACTAAGCACGCATGGAACTCCAAGACAAACATTAGAATAACCATATTCTCCTTCCAGGAACGCCGAAACTGGTAAAATTTTTCTACGGTTTCTACTTATAGCATCTATCATTGCAGAGACGGCATTGCCCGGAGCATACACAGTTGCCCCCTTAAGTGATATTACTTCAGCCGCAACATTTCGAGTTTTAGTTACAAATTCATTGGATTGAACATTATTAATGAATGAACTCAGCGGTATTCCGCTGATGCTAGAAAACCTTATCAAGGGTAGCATATTCTCGCCGTGTTCGCCTATTACCATTGCTTGAATGGAGCTTCGAGACATCCCAGTAGATGAACTAATATATTCCCTAAATCTGGATAGATCCAACATCCCTCCCATTCCCATTACTTTTCCTTTATCTGAATTTATTATCTTAAGAGCGAGATATGTAAGTGGATCCAATGGGTTCGTTACTACTATAACTATTGACTCAGGAGAATACGTACGTACTTTATTGCACACGTCTTTCACGATACCAGCGTTTGTCTTGAGCAAATCCATTCTTGTCATTCCTGGTTTTCTCCCTATTCCAGCAACAATTACCACAAAATCTGATTTTTTCATATCCTGATAATCGTTAGAGCCCTTGACATGACAATCGTTACCTAGTTCAGCGAGTTGATGGTTTATATCCATGGATTCTCCCTGCGGTAATCCCTCGACAATGTCCAAAAGTAATACGTCGCCCAACTCCCTCATACAACAATTTAACGCAACTGATGAACCTACTCTGCCAGATCCAATAATGGAAATATTCATTTAAAATGAGACAGAGAAGTAAAGTCCTTATAAGTCTTCCATAAGGACCTTTTGCGCCTGAGTCCAATCCTACAAGTTACACTTGTTACTTTAGCCGGCTGTAATCAGTATTTCCAATAGCTCAACATTGGTATGTTCCGTATTATTATGACATAAATTAGTTATAGAATGTAGAATCTTTGAACTTCGACTACCATTTTGAAACCTTTATTACTTCAAAAGCCTCTGCATATGTCACATTGATTTGATAACCTCTGTAGCTACATCTGCCCACTATTGCCGGTATCCATAGATGTCCACAACGTATCATTTGGGATTCAAAACATTCAAGAGCCTTTCTCTTTACATCGATCGTATTGGTGATATCTACAAATAGCTGAGCTCTAAACGCGTTTTCAGTTATGCCACCAGGAATTGTTGTTTCATACATGAAAACATCGTTTTGGTCTCGACATGCGGCTATTACCGCCCTAGTAAGTGCCTGATGATCCTGATGTGAGTCACCGATCCATTGTGTGAACACGACTTCGGGTTGGAACTTTTGAACTATTCCATCTATCTTAGTAACGAATTTTCTTCCAAATGTAAGTTCTTCGGGAGGAATGTCCAATAAATCTGGTGGTGGACATCCCAATATTTTAGCAGATTTTGTCGATTCCGACTTCCTTTCTTCCTTTGTATCCGTCTTCACAAAATTAGGAAGCGTTGCGACTACTAGTTTCACGTCATACCCTAACTCAGCCAGTTTAGCTATAGTTCCTCCCATCCCAATTTCGAGGTCATCAGGATGGGCTCCAAAAGCCAGTACCGTCTTAGTTCTCATATAGATGAAAAACCAGGCTCTAGGTCAGTTTACGTCGACCTTAGGGGCAGGAACCGAGAGTAGTGGCGAGCACCTAGATTGTCTATGCCTCCTATAATCAGAATCAACTTCAAGTGCTGCAGAAAGAATTTTACTTCTAACTGATCGTGATGAGTGTATAAACATTTTGGTATCCTTTGGAAGACAATGACCTCCAATTCCGTCTCTTGGTTCCAGGATGTTGACGTTCCACTTTGTGTTCAGAGCATTTCGTAGTTCTGAAAAACCTATGTTATTTGCTTGACAATACAGATAGAGATCTTCTGCAAATGCGATTTGCATGTATCTGTTAGCATTTTCTATTACCTTTGTTAGCTCTGCTATTTCGATTTCAGATACCGGATGCATAGGAATTTCGAGACTTCTATTATTTTGAATGTCTTCATTTTCGATAACGGCACCCATACTGTCGGTATTGATAAGATTATTGTTTCGGCCATCATAAAATCCCATTGCTAAACGTAAGCAACAATCACTAACTCCCCCGATAACTCGCAATTGATTGACACCATGAATATCTTCCTCTAATGCGTACCATCTGTGGGGTGCGTGTGCAACATGAAGTCTGTGGTTTAACAACTCAAAAATCTTTTTTGAGGTTCCTTTTGCAATAGTACTTTCTATTGAAACAAGAGAGCCGTCTTTGGCTTCTTTTGAAATCTTTTCTGCTATTGCTAATAAGCCATCTATATGAGGAGAGTAAATGTCGTTAGGTTTGTGTGTTGAAATACATAAGATGAACACATCTATATCACTAAATGTTTCTATTTTATTTATACCGTAATTCTCAAAGGCAAATTCCAGGGCGTGCGGATTGATATCGTATCCGTATGTATCAAAACCTTTTTGTTTAACGTATTTGGCTACGGGTAGACCTAATTGGCCAAGCCCTACAACTAGAACCTTCTCAAACATGATTTTTGGTTTATTTTGTGCCGACAATTCCATCTAGAATCCAGGAAATTAATTATTAAAGCCTTGAGAAAGATTGAATGATAAATTATTCAGTATGAATACTTATGTTGAGTTCGTATAGAAGTATTGGAGTGAAGTCTATTTAGTCACCGGATTGATCCATGGTATTTCCATTTAAAGAAAAGAAGAGAAGTCAAAATATAGCACTGAAAAACATTTACTTTATTTGGAGACAAACGTGCGAGCAGATTGCTACATATAAATAATCTTTTGGTGAAAAAACAGATATGATAAGAGTTGGTCTAATAGGAAAAACTAATGCTGGTAAGACTACGTTTTTCAATTCTGCTACATCAAGTAATGAGGAAATCTCAACTTATCCTTTTACAACAAAACACCCTAAGATCGGAAATGCCAGCGTAATTTCCCTTTGTGTTCATCGAGAATTCAATTTAAAAGATTCTCCCAAGAATTCCACTTGTGTAGATGGATGGCGATTTATACCTGTCGAACTTGTCGATCTCCCCGGTCTAATAAAGGGTGCTTGGGAAGGTAAAGGACTAGGCAATCAATTCCTATCTGTCGCAGCACAGTCTGATGTTCTTCTACACATTGTCGATGCTTCAGGAAGTATAGATTCTTCAGGAAGGCTAGCCGAACCTGGCACAGGTGATCCGATTGCAGACGTTTCAGATATCGAAGAGGAGATGATTTTGTGGTACCTGAAATTGTTCGAAGGTAACAGGGACAAGATAATACGATCGATAAACTCAGGTTCTGATGCAGTTCAGTCAATAACAGAAATCTTCCAGGGAATAGGAGTGAAGGAGTGGCATGTGAAGAGGGCGCTCGAAGAAAACGAATTAAACGATAAAAAAATAGGAGATTTTGATCCTCTCCAAAGCAGAAGGTTCGCTTCAACGTTACGTGAGCTATCTAAGCCCACACTAATTGTTGCCAATAAGGTAGACCTTTCGGCAGCGGCAGATAATTTCAAGAGGCTTCGTGAGCATAACAAACACATGCTCGTTGTACCCTGTAGTGCTGACGCCGAACTCACATTGCGAAGAGCTCAAGTCAAGGGTCTTATACGGTATTTCCCAGGGGATGAACGGTTTGAAATAAATGAAAAGACGTCACTAAATGAGAAGCAAAAGTGGGCACTTAATTTCATAAGAAAAGATATTCTAGGTGAATATTTGCAGACAGGGGTACAGTTCGCATTGAATGTGGCAGTGTTCAAGTTACTAAACATGAACGTGGTATATCCTGTTGCCGATCCAGGCAAATTATCAGACAAACGTGGAAATGTTCTGCCCGATGCGTATTTAATGAGGAGTGGGTCATCCGTAGAAGATCTTGCAAATGAAATTCACAGCGATTTAGCTAAAGGAATACTATATGCTGTTGATGTGAGGAATGGATTAAGATTACCTATAAATTATTTGGTAAAAGACAGAGATGTTCTGTCGATAATATCGGCAATGAAAAAGAAATGAATACGTCAACTAAACTGTCGATTTGTTTGGGAGTCCCCATTGTGGATGAAGAAAGCAAACTAGAAGATGAATTTGAGGAACAGTTGAAAAAAGACCTTGATGAAGATGGCTGCGATGAGTGACGTTCTTGGTTTAAACGCTTGGCACAAAAAACCGGATTAATGTTTCGATGGTCTCAATTCCTTATGGGAAAAAAGCTTTGGATTACTTTTTATAATCGCTCAAAATATCTCGATATCTTATATCCTTGTAAGCAATGTACCTTACGTACTCACCATACGTCATATTAAGCGAACAATGGGAGCATTTGACAAAGCTGAAATCGTCAGACAGTTCGGCAGATTTTTTACAATCAGGACAAATTATTTTCATACCTACGGTTGTCTCTGTAACGTAATAAATGATCTGATTCTAGGCAAAAATAGGCACTACTGGGAGATAATCAGATTTTGAAAAATTGTGAAATAACGTGTTATTAAATAGTTTTAAGCTGCTTCACTATTGGTTGTCTGCCCTTTCTGAAGACCCGGAATCCGCAAATGCACTTTATTTCTGGAAGTTTTGACAATTCAGTATTAGTCACAGGAGTTCCACATCTCATGCATTCATATACCACATCACCCAGTGACTCGGTACTTTCCATTATCGGACAGTTGTCACCTATCCAAATTTAAGCGTTATTAACACAGTTTCTCGGTGGCTGGAAGATTTGAATATTTTGATAGTCATTCAATGTATTACTATGCAATCAAATGTACAAGATTGACGAATAGGTTTGGAAATTACCATTTGGTAAATTTTAGTTTATTTGAGCGCAATTCGCACTACCTCCTCGAGCTCTCTTACACATGCATCAGTATCCAAATCAATACTTTTTAATTTTCCCCCGGCTGCGTAATCATGACCACCCCCTTCGACCAAAAAGGATGCTATGATTCTGCAGGAAGTCTTATTATTATTGCGCCTTATGCTTACCCTTCCATTTGTACCATAGAGAAGACATAGATCAGCTCCTGTTCTGCTAAACACTTCCTTAGAAAAAAGGCTACTCTGTATGTAATTGGATATGCATAGAAACCCCACATCAAGTCCTGCAATCTTTCGCATCACAAGAGATTTCCAAGCACTTTGTTTTTCTTTTTCGTAGATACTTAAATAGCGCCCATAAGATGACTGCATTTCGGTATCCCACAATACGCCATTTGCTGCTTTTCTGGCCAAATCAGTAAGACTTTTCTCAGAATGTGAAAGATTCCGATAATACTGGATTAACTCTGATATAGGCACAATGTATACGGCTCCAGTCATAAAATCCATAGCATGTGCCATGATTGATAGCTGTTTTGCAACTTTACTCTCAAGACGAATGTATTCAAACATTAACTCAGATGCGCATCTTTTTCCCGACTCATCATGAATCACTGTCGCCAGAGGAGCTATTGAGCTCTTAGCCTGCTTCGACCAAGGATGATGGTCTACCCATATGACTTTCCATCCCATTCGATTAAACTCGCGAATTGCGCTTATGGTAAGGTCTTCTACGTCAGGATTGATGCCTAAATCAGAAATAATGATCTTCCCAGTTGATTCTTCCTTTTTTACATTGAGCATTATGTGTTCAAACATCTTCTCGAAATTGCTGCGACCATAATTATAAAATGAAATATCTGCTTCCGGAAACTTAATTGACGCAATTGAAGCCGAGAAAATTCCATCAAGGTCTGATTCATGAGAACAAACTATGGTACTTATTGTATCATTCACCTTTCTAGACTTAGAAAAGAGCAGAAATATGTAGCTTGTTACATAAAAGCCAGAGGTAGTATCATCACTCGCATAGATGTCCTAAGGTTAGCTCGTCTAACAAGAGACCGGTCCCTTGTCGATATAAATTTCAGTACCAGATTTGGCTTTATGAATGGATTTGATCGCGAGAAGAACGAAATAACCAAATGACCACCAAGAACAACTAAAGAATATAGATTAAATAAATTAGAAGTTTGTACTCAAAGCAAAGGCAATCTACCTCTACTAGAATTTATTCTGGCCTATCCTGAAAGTAGCTCTGCTATTAATTTGCCGGCAAAAAAAGGATTATGAGGAAAGACACAAGTTTGATAATATAATTTTATATCCCGACAATATTTGATGATCTATAGTATCGCATGCACTATTCGAGTATGGCTAAAGACTCTATATCGTCTAGAAAGATCTACTTAATAGTATTCTATATTTCGGCAGTGATCATGTCTGCGATTACAATGTATGCGTTATATGCCAGTCTAATAGAATATCTATCTACTGGGAAAACAGTGATAGGTGATGTGCTGGTCACTACCGAATTCCCCGTGAAAGGCCTGTCTAAACTTGTCACCTATCTAATGATTGTTTCGGTGCTAGCATGGTATTGTGTTACGAAGTTAGGTGGGGAAAAGGTAAAGGATGTCAAGCCATCTGTAAAGGCAGTAATTCAACTTATCGTACTGGTTATAGCCGTGGTTTCACTTTATGAATTTGTCTATAATTTTGTGGTGTGGAGTTCTTTGATAACTGTAGATGCAATGCAAGGGGTCATGAAATTAGATACCATAAATGTGCCGTATCCAAATCCGAAGGTTCCTTGGAACTTAGTTTTTGCAACAAAAATGTCTTTGGCAGCATTCTTAATTTCAGCGCATGCTTTCTATATGATGGCCAGAAAAAAGAGGACTGAAAGTTAATTCTAATTTTCAGGGAAAAATGATTAGGCAAACTTTTATTTCCAATTGTGAGAAATGAAAATTAATTTCAGGTTTTCTGATACAATTCAAAATATTGGTTATGTTAATGACGTCTAACAACGTATTACTTGTTAACCTTTAGTTAGTCACAGTTATATGATAGCTTAAAAGATTGAAGATCAATGGGCAAAGAGACTGATCCTCAAGAGCGCGCTGCACTTGAGCAGAAGGTCGCAGATATGGTCCAACAATCAAAAATGCTTGAATCATACTTGAATGATATTTTGACTAGAGAATCTGCACTCAGCAGATTGATTGAGGAAGCTAATCTCGCTTCAGAAGCCCTCCAAGCACTTTCTGGGGAGTCTGACACTGATTCTATTGTTCCACTGGGAATTGGAATTTATGCTAGATCTACAATTGGTACCTTAGGGAACCTTTTAGTTAACATTGGGGCTGGCATTACAGTTGAAAAATCTAAAGCATCTACTATAGACTATGTTGAATCTAGAATCAAGGAGTTTGAACTTGGAATAAGACAGTTAACTTTACAAAAGCAACAGGTAACTGCCAGATTGAACCAAATTCAAAACGAGATTAATGCTGTTATTCAGAATTCAACCAATAAGTGAAACATAATGATAACGAGGATGAGACAGTATAGGAAGGTTCAACTTAATTGTTTGATAAGCTAAAAAAAGCCCTATCAGAAGTTGCAAAAAACCTTGGTCAAAAGGAGTTATCTGAAAAGGATCTCTATCGGATACTTGAAGAATTATTCCTCTCGTTATTAGAAAGCGACGTTGCCGAGCAAGTTGCTTTATCAATAATAGACAACATAAAATCGGATCTCACT
>JBAWET010000271.1:0-1761 GCA_049591355.1 Nitrososphaeraceae archaeon | reverse complement strand
TTTGACTCTCAAGATAAATCTTGAATATGTGCAGATTTTTCAAACATCAGTAAGTAAAAGAGGACCAGTTTACGCATGTGGCAAAATTGAATTTGAACTATTTCTGGAAACTGAATTTCGAAGTTGGTCAGAGCAATGAAAATATCGATTGTGCCTTTACTTTACATGAACTAAAAACAAACATAGACTTTTAAATTATTAACCTGACGTTAATCAATCAACAATATACGCGGTGCACACCACGTGAAAAAAAGTTACAAAATTGCACTAGTCCAGATGAAATCTTCGACTATTAAGAGTGAAAACCTTAAACTCTCAGTTGACTACATACGACAAGCTGCGAAGAAAAAAGTTGAACTAGTATGCTTTCCTGAGTTTCAAATGGCTTATTCTCCTCTAGAGCAAACTGCAAAGGAGTTGTCGACAATAGCAGAAAATGCTATTAATGGCAACTTTATCACAACGCTGCGGAAAGAGGCTAAGAGGCACAGAATAAAAATCATTGCAACGATCTATGAAAATATAGATACCAAAAGAAAGAAAAAAACTGATTATCGTGTTTCAGATACGGCAATCATGATATCAGAGAAAGGAGATGTAATGTCAATCTACAGAAAACTCCATCTGTACGATGCACTGGGATTCAAAGAATCTGCTAAATTGGTTGGAGGAGATAAAATCGAAAGGCCAGTAAAAGTCGGCATTGGAAAAATCGGACTGGAGATATGCTATGATATAAGATTTCCAGAGATGTCTCGAATATTGACCTTAGATGGTGCCGATGTATTGGCAATACCTTCTGGTTGGGTACAAGGTATCATGAAGGAAGAACATTGGCAGATAATGCTGAAAGCGAGAGCAATTGAAAATGGATGCTACGTAATTGCACCGGATCAAGTTGGAAACATATTTTCGGGACGAAGTATGGTTATCGATCCCTTTGGCATTACGTTACTCGACATGGGTAATAAAGAAGGAGTGGAAGTTGTTGAAATTGCTCGAGATCGTGTTGAATCTGTTAGGAAATCATTGCCTTTATTGAAGAACAGAAGAACTGATGTATATCTTGACCACATAAACTCGTTTATATGATACAGACTTTACTACATGCTCTTGGAATCTTTCTATACAACTCATCAATTCTTTGATTCGCATTTAGAGTTAACACAAAATTTCCAGGGTTTATTTCTTCCAAAGATGCGAATCATAATAGGCCAACGGCATATTGAACAAGCATATTTACTTTTCATCAGCTTGCCCGTCTGGGGAAGTGGAGCTGAAGCGCTACAACCAGTCATTCTGTATTGAGAGCAGGCGATGAATCTTTTTCTGCTTTTCAATGACTTGATTATCAACAACTTACCGCATTTGCATATTGGACAGACACCCACTACTGAACTATCCTTGCTTGTTTTCGCTACAGCATCATTGAGCTCTTGTCCTATCAGTAATTCACTTGCTTTGAATTTCATGATAGCGGTTTCGAGTGTATCAACAGCTTTCGCTATAATATTCTTGTCAGGTATCTTTCCAGTTTCAATTCCTTCAAGGTCCTCCTCAAACGTCCTAGTCAAATCGGTTGATATTACAGAAGGAATGAATTTGGTCATTGCGTTGATTACAGCAGAACCGATTTCTGTTGCCACAAATCCCGAAGATTCTTGAGTGATATATCTCCGCTTTATCTACGTGTTTATGATTTCAGCCCTTGTGGATTTCGTTCCTATCCCCTCACGTTCCATTGTTTCTAATAATGTAGCC
>JBAWET010000270.1:0-4398 GCA_049591355.1 Nitrososphaeraceae archaeon | reverse complement strand
TAATAGATCGTCTTCCTGAGTCCATAGATCACTTGGTTTGTAGATAGATACTTCTTTTCTCTTTAGTTTTTTTATCCCTTCCATACAATAAGGGCTATTGAACCATTTGAAGAATCGTTTGAGAGTTGTGATATACAAGTTATAGCTACCTATCCACTTATGCATAGGATCAACTGACTCTGGTTTTCTAAGAGAGTCTAGGAATTTTATAATGTCTGTTTGGGTTGCTGTCATTACGTCTATCTTGTTTAGAACGGATCTGGTCAATCTTTCATATTCCTTAGAAGAGTTAATTTCTCTCCTCATTACGGTCAAGTATTCGTCTATGACTTTGACTTGTGAATAATTACGCAGTACTTGCATATACTTATACCTAAAATCACTCTATAAGAGAGACTAATAAACACATATTAAACTCGTGCTTACTAATAAGTAAACTCATGTTAGTAAGTATTAGGAAGATGTTTCGTGGGACCAAATTCACAGAGGGTCTTGAGTCAAGTGCACTTCCTGATACGACCTCAATCGGCCAGTGTAGCAAATAGCTTCGCTAAGGCCAGCTGGCTGGATTTTTTGTTAGAAACACCGCGTCAAGAAGGGGTTAGAAGGAGTCGAAAAACCATTAGTTGTGGTAGATGATGTTGTTACTACTAGTAAGAACATAACGTATTGTCTATGATGCTTATTTTAACTTCGTCAAAATTAACTTTTTCAATTCATCATTTTCAAGTAGCGTGTCAATCATCTTATTCAGCTCGAATTCAGGCAAGCCAGGCGGAGTTAACAAGGAGTCTATAGCCTTGAGCTTCCAATAATTATCAAGTGCGACCCCTAAGGTACTTTGTAATTCATATAACACCTTGCCAAGAGTTGTAAGGTAATATCGTCCACCTTTCCTGACGGACAAACCTTGTTTGGAGAGACGCTCCATTTTTGAGTAATATTGCTTACGTGTCAAATTCAATGTGCTCAATAACATATCGGTTTTGCCAGAACTTAGCGCTACAGTATTAAAAAGTGTAAGTGCCTTATCGTCAGATATAGCCTTCAATACCTCAGAAATTTGAGGGGATCTGTTCATCCGTCCTTTATATTTTACTTCTGATACTTCACCTTGAATGAACATTCTTGATGGCGTCATCTGCAGATATATCATGCTAGTCGTCTATATAAACTTTCATGGTATTGGGTCAATACAGCAATACCAAGCATGACAGGACAAGACTTAGCAATACTTATTAGACACGGCAATAATAGAAAGTTAGGGAATATGCCGTCCTCTTCTGTCAGTTCCATAACCAGAATGAATTCATCAATTAAGGATCTTTTTACGATATTGTATGACTTATCCCCATTAGAATTAGAGCTGTTGTTTGTCCTAATATCCAAGAACGAACCTGTTTCACTTGAAACCCTTGCTAAAGAATTAGACAGAGATAAGACTACTATTTTTAGATCTTTGCAAAAAATGGTTAATCTTCGAATATGCGAGAAAGATACCAAGACACTGAAGGAAGGAGGATGGTATCATGTGTATAAGGCAATGGATGTTGCAGCATTCAAGAAGGAAACTGAAAAGAGAGTAAAGGAAATAAAAGAAAGTTTCGATAGATTATTAAAGAAATTTGAATCTGAACTTGATGAAACCATATCATCAGCCTACCAATGAGTTCAAAAATCAATGAAGGCAAAGCTTAGATTAAATATTTTCAACAATGAGATATTTATGTAGGTAAATCTTTTTGCAAGGACAATGATTAGTGTCCCTCTTCCCAAAATGGGATCTGAAAGTTAGCGATGAGCGAGAATTTGAATGGACATAGTCTCTCTATTAGACTCAAAGTTGCAGTATCAAAATACAATGATGCTTACTTGGGCCGGCGTTTTATTGAATAATTTAAACAGTTATGGAAATATGCGACAACTCCAAAGCTCCCGGTTTATTCTAGCGTCCAATAAAACAAGAACATCGTGCATATGTATTCAATCACTCGTATTGATAATCACCCAGCCCTAGTGGTCCTGAACACCTTCATGCTTTTGTTATTATTGTTATGGCACTGCTACTTAGTTTGATCAAGTAAAGGAAAAAATTGTGGTAGTTTCAAGATTGCACAGAATTTGACCTGTTAGGTTAAGCCAAATATCGGATCGTTAATCGATGCTACGTCGTTTTGATTCTGGGCAAAATTTTCGCATGCCAGATCATTGACATTTTCATTGTCTCTGCTGTGATCTTTATTTTTGTTCTCTATCTCACAGTAGTTCTTTGCATCTACTTTCTGATCTATTTCATTACTATTGCAATTGTTGTCATCATTGTGTTTACATTTTGCGTCATGACCATCATGATGGTCACCACTTCCACCCGCGAATACTGGTAAAGTCGATCCGCCAATGGCCACCAACAGTGCAGTCGATAATGCCAACATCACTGCTAATTTTACTTTGTTCATTCTATTTTTCTAGCTATGTTTATCGACTATACTTTATGTGGGGTATTTTACTCTCCACGGTAAGAAACAGAATTAGATTTTTTCCTTAACAAAATGCAGAATTTAGTATAGATAAATAATGATAAAATATGTTATCAAAATGATGATACAAACATAATTTGTTCTTTGGCTGAATGAACTTTAGACAATAAAACGGTAGAGTTTACGATATAATGGAGGTTACTTAGTAATATCGTATCAATAGTATCATCTAACCTGCCTTCATCCTGAATTAAACCTTGAATCAAAGGCTATAGCGGCCTAATACTGTAGGTTCTTTAATTGAATTGATCTACGGAAGCCCAACAAGAAATATAGGATTGAGGAAAATTTATATTTTTTCCAAAAATTAGGCATAAACCAATCTTTTTCCGGAACAACCCTTATCCAATTTGGGATAGATCTACCTTTTATGGAAACATTGTTCTTACGAGGTAATTTCATACCGAAGCAGTTCGTAGGCATGAAGCTATGTCTGGGTTTATTATGTGTCATGGCTCTAGTTTTAATTCCACTACAGATGGTAACGGCATTCGAGCTGAATGTAGGTCTATATGACGCCAAGATTGATAGTGGTAAAGTAAAAGTTTCTGTGTCTTCGCAGACAACCAATAAAGAAAAATCAAAGATCCTTGATATTGGAAAAATAACCTCCAAGTCAGGCGATTCCAGAATTGAAAATATTATCTTCAGGTTCTCAGAAAAGGAACTTCCACCTAATGGAGCATTTTCTGCGTGTGTGTATTCAAATACTTTTCATGCGAATCAATGCGAACATGCAGACAGACATTATAACGCTAGATCAGCGGGCATATGGATACAAGTACCGGCTTCAAATCGTAATTAGTATACTGAGACAATAGTGGTCGGCACTAGATTTGAACGCATTGAAGAAATAAACGATAACTGATACTAACTAAAAATTTTTCAATTCAGATTAGTATCGTTTATCAGTTGCATATATTTACTTCTGAATGACTAATATTGTTTACTTCACCCATAGTGAACCGATTGGGCCATTCTTGTGGCGTCCTAAAAAGTAATTAAACTGAACATTTTTCGGTCTTCTTTATAAGTTTTGACGTACATAAACATAATGGAGATTTTGACAAATAGTCCTTCGTGGTTTGAACTAATGCAGAGTTGTATAGATAGTGAGGACATCGATAAGCGAGTAGAGATGCTAGAACGTATAAATCGTCTGCTCCCGAAAGAGAATATGATAAAACTGCCTTCTTTCATAACGAATGACTACATCGATAAAGCATTATATTTGCTTGAAGAACGGTTACTTCATTTAACTTAGACCGGCTCATGACAGGTAATTTCAGTGGGGCCCTAAAGTATACAATAGAAGACATTCGAACAGGTGGTCCGCGGATGTCCCGCTCGGTAGTTATCTTCTATACGTTCATCGTGCTGAATCTCGAACAAAATCCGAGGTAGACTACTATAATACCAACAATACCTAATAGGGCTCCTACAATAGCATTACCGTTTTCTACCGTTAGTTGTTTGTCATGAATACTTAAACCAAAGACGAAAATAACAATTCCGATTCCTAGTAAGACTAAACCACTTTTGTGTAAGGATATCTTCCGTAGATCAGGATAATACTTCGATTCTTCCCTTAACACGAAGATTTTATTCAGAATCCGGAGTATTCTTTTCATAGGAATTTTCTTCTGATTTGAATTAGCAACTTAAGCTTGTGTTGGGGTGATTCCACTTTATCAATTTCATACATCATCTAAATGTCCCAACCTGTGTTCTGTTCTGAGATTGTGTCTCGGCCATTTAATATCCGTCGAACGTTGTGGTCAAAAGTATCAAAAGTATCAAGCGAACCTGTAATTTGATGTGGGTAGCCAGCATTTATCATGTCTCTTCCGAAGCGACCTAT
>JBAWET010000269.1:0-1812 GCA_049591355.1 Nitrososphaeraceae archaeon | reverse complement strand
GTATTGCCGTCTATTACCTAAACAACAAGACATTTTCGTATCAACTAAATTAAAATAACTTGACTTTCGTTAAATAGCAAGAGATCTTAAAATAATCTATGTTACTCCTAAGTAGATCGGCAGTAGTATCTAATGTGGTGTGGTAAGTTGAGAACTGCGCCTTTAAATAAGAATTTAAAATAAAAATGAAAATAATGTAAATCGGTGTACATCTACCATCTGCTAGTTGCCCAAAATCTGTAAATAGATATATGATATGTGTTCTGAATAAATTCATTGAAGTCCAAGTCAAAAGCAAAGAAAACTTCTAGAATTACAAAGAAAAAAGGAATTAAGACTGGTGGTAAAAAGAATAAGATGAAAGTTAAGCGAAATCTAAATGTTGAGACGAAGCGTGTGACTAGAACAAAAGTGACCAGTGCCCGACGACAAAAGACATTGAGAAGTAGACAAAACCCACAAAGGCGTAAGACTGCTTTAAAGAAAGAGATTGTAGTCAAAAGATCCAGTGGAAGAGTCGAAAAATTTGATACGAATAGACTGGCACAAACGGTTAGTCGATCAGGTGTACCTTTTCTAATGGCTAGAGATATTGCAAAGAAAGCAACAAAGAAAATAAAATCGCAGATCACGTCATCGGTAAGAGAAGACAACCACATGAATAAAAAAACGGGAAAGAGAACTGTATTCCGAGGACAAAAATTAAGTCCAAAACCCGAACCCGTAGTAGTTACGGCAAGTCAAGTCAGAAATTTAGTTGTGAATGAATTACAAGATAGAAATAGACCGGAGATAGCATCATCATATACTGGATATTCTCCAGAACATCACGATCTACAAGCCAAACCAACTCTTGATGATAAAGAACCTGTTCTTGATATAGTTGCTGCCAACATGAACAAAGTTCTTCATGATCGAAGTAAACGGAAAGGAAGTGCATAATATCTAAACGTTTGATTTCTTCTTGATTTGTCAAGGATTTTGATAACAGGCTATATGATGATTGTTTGGTCTGTCTGTGGATAATTCAAAAAAGCTCGAATTAAACTGACTTTGGTCTGGTTGTTCGCTCTAGTTGTTCTTCATTTCCATCATATCATGGATGACTATTCTGGAATAATTTACATTACATGTTGGCGGTTAGATCGTTCATTCATGTCAATACGTTGCAATTGGGTATATCATAAATTCTTTTGATAGTATGTTTAGTTCAAGCCCGGTCTACAATTTTCTCTGCGACTTATATCGCAATCTAGTATTACAACAAGGACATAATACCTTCTCAGAAAAAAGATAGATTTGACACTTGGAACAAAACTTCACCCCATCACGATATGAAGCATGTAACATGCCAATCTCTTCACAAAGTCTTGTACAGCCCATAAAATAGAACTTAATATTTACTTTAAAGTTGTAGGATCACTGTTCAGGGAGTGGGAGAGCCCGTCGATGTAGAAACATCGGTACAATGAAAACTCTATCTCCATCTCGGGAGCATTTCTTTGAGGCGGTGCATGAGCTGGCACTGTCCATCGACATTGATCGGAACTGGACTTAAAATTAAGTTATCGACATCACCTTGTCTATTCTTTCATACTTGTGTCCTTAGAACTAATTGCTCCTGTCTGTTTTAACAAATCCAATTGATCCACTACATCCATGTTTTCCCTGAGTCATTAGTTAGGCAAGGCGAATAATATTTGTCAATGGCTGTTAAATCATGTTGGTTAAAAACTTCGTCAATAAATGATTTAATCGTACCTTATTTTCTTCTCGCTAAATCGTGCGAGGTATGAGCAAGCAGGATTAAAT
>JBAWET010000268.1:0-2027 GCA_049591355.1 Nitrososphaeraceae archaeon | reverse complement strand
GCGTATTTGAAGAGTTGAACAGATAATATCGCTTTGTGATGCACTAAAGTCAGTTATCTTATCATTACCTGCGCCACATCGGAATTTGTCTGCACCTTTGCCACCGGTGGGTCGGGGCTTTGCGTCTTATAACATTCAACTCGTACTAGTGAGGGGGAGGGGACTAAACAGAAATTAATTTATATATTATGTTACAGATAGGGAATCATGACTTTATCGATCAATTGTAAGGACGCAGGAGATCCGGTATGTACCCACACGATGTATGGAGAAACAGAAGAAGAACTATTAAAAAACGCTAAGGAACATGGCATTAAGGAACATGGATATACTGAACAAACATGGAATGAAAAAATGTCTAAGGATCAAGAAAAGTTCAAGACATTAATAAAATCATCATAGAATTATTCACCTTTCAAAAAAGTAAGGGACTGAAGGGCCCTGCTGACTACGGGCCAGCAAGCTCTTTTTTCCTTTATCATTTTATAGAGGCTATTGCAATTATCTAATAAATCAGATGAATTACCACCGGCTAGCTTTGCTAGGCTTTTGTTAATATTGTCAGTAACTGATTTCATATCATATTGAGTACATTTGCCGCCATTAGATTGGATGAAATTCTGTAGATAGTATAAGAGCCTTGCTAAGAGCTGCAGGAACAACCTCCTTCATATTATGAACAAGTCCTACCTTTCGAGATACGGGTGATATTGTTACTATTATCCTAAAAACAGTAATATAAGCAATATTTCCAAAGCGTTCTCAAATAAGCCATTAGACAATCAATGTTGTATAATAAAATGATAGATGTAGGCTCAGACCTTTCACCGGAATCAGCATACGTCCCTTATGAAAGCCTAAACGACAGACAAATGGCTATAACAGGTGAGTGCTTTCCAGAACATCTTTTGGTTGTATGCGACAGCTGTTATTGGAGTTGTACTTGCTTTAATACTCGTGGATTAGTCAGTATTTGTCCAGTTTGTCTTAAGGAAGCATCCAAGATACTAGTAACAATTGATGAAAACTCAGAAATTAGCTTCAATAATCATCACGGATTAACTATTACGTTTGCTCGTAAATTACCATTAGGATGATGTTTCAGGCTATTATTGGGGTAAGCTCTGATGTATCTCTGATGTTTCAGTGTTTTATTTTATGTAGCTCGGCTAATTCGCCCCCAAAGCGTGGCTATTATTCAAGGAAGCATGCGTACCTCTTCTACCATTGTTGGATGCACCCTAAGGTCAATATATTTGACTGTGCCATCTGAAAGCGAACAGAATATCCAAGTAAAGAACTAAGGGTCATAATTTTCGCCATTTCAGTCACATAGGATTTATCATAATCTTGACAAAAGTTTATGATTATTTCAAAGTGTACTAAAACATCACAATCTAGTGCAAATCTTCAACTGTTATATTGTATATTTAATACTTTATACTGTAGTAAATGGCGGCTTCGAGTCAGAAGGAAGAATGGCTTGAACTAATAAACAAAGAAGCTTGGGGCATAGACGATTCACGGTTAGGAAATGTTAGGGACATTGATTTGAATTATGTCATCATTGAAAGAGGTGTTATCAATAAGGAACGGTTCTATATCCCAAAGCAAGGAGTGCTAGGATATGACAACAAAAAAGTTATTTTCAGGGTAACAGAAGAAGAAGCTAGGACACTCTATTTGAGGACCGAGGTTGTAATTAGGCAACCAATAAAAACAGAAAAGTTTAGTGGCTCACGAAGAATTAGTAATAGAAAGAAAGTGGCTCATTGAAATGGCTTCTAAGCAAATTACTCAGGGACTTATAAATAGCGCAAATAGGCTTAATCACAAGCTGGGCGTAAAGATAACCTCTCCATCAAAAAATGCTACCGTACTTGCGGTCTTTCAGACAACTTGAGAAATTATGCGGAAAGCACAAGATTCCTATCGAAATAACATACGAATCAACAGACGAAGGTTACTACGCAGTGCGCATCGAATTAATCGACAAGCACAGCTACGACCGAGACCAAAAGTGTTAG
>JBAWET010000267.1:0-7844 GCA_049591355.1 Nitrososphaeraceae archaeon | reverse complement strand
GCATTAACCAAGCAAATTCCTTCCTTTATCTTGCTTTCTTCTATTAATTTTTGCACCTGGTCTGTAATGTTTACGAATGCTATCCTGGTTTTAGTATTAAAGTACAGATATTGTGTTTTGGATTTCATATGCAGTATAGAACCAATTATGTATAAATTACATTTAAATCAATTTAACTTTCTTGAATGTCAACCAGGTTTATTTGGATAAACCTGAATAATTAATGTGAACTTCTAGTCGTGTACCTTGTCATTTTGGATCATGAGGCCCTGATAATGGATGGATAATTCTTGAAAGAATCTAAATACATCTGATGTCAAAGAAGTACATTATTATCATCTCAACTTTCAATCCTGGGATTATACATACTCACAAATTGCTAATTTCTAATACGAATCTAGATTTCAGCATATTCAGAATAAAAAACATTCACTAGAAATATATTATAAATATGTGTGAGTAGGTTCATGAAAACGATGTCACTTATTTACGCTCATTCATATCGGAAGTTTTTTACTCTTTTTCTAACGATTACCCTACTCGCCGTAACAACTTATTTTCTGACCCTAAATTACAACAGTTTACTTTCATTGGCTCAACCCTCTGCCCCCGATCTTGTCCAGAATTCTAAAGGTCAGGCAATTGAAAGGTTTGAGAAACAGTTCTGCGGTCTAGATTCAAAACCACATAATAACGACTACATTACCGAATATCTTCTCCCCCAAAGATGTGAGATGCCGTTAGGCATTTTAGTATCGAACAATTCTGTGTGGTACATTTCCACCAAGCATGGCGTTCTTGGATCACTTGACCTCTCAGGCAAGAAATTCCAGGAAATTATGATACCATTTTGGAATACACGTTCCAACCCTATCGATTTATCCCAGAGCTGGGACGTGGAGGCTGATTCGAAGGGAAATATCTGGTTTACAGATGAGAGACAAAATGGCGTTTGGAAGTACGAAGTAGATTCGGGTAAATTCAGTTTCTTTCCTGTCCCTGAGAGCCCAAAGGATTTTGGAACAATATATCCCGTGGCAATAGCCTTTGATGAAAAAGACAACATATACTTCGCAGGTATTCGTTCTAAGTCACTTTGGTTTGGCAACGTTACCGAAATGCAGAATAATTCATCCAAAGGAATAAATTCAATTCCATTGCCAATTGCTGGCTTCAAAGGAATAGATCCCTCTCTTATTAGCACAGGGTCTCTACAAATTGACAATAAGAGAAACGTGATTTGGGCTTCGATGCTGGCATTTGGTATAAAAGGAGAACTTTACAAATATGATGTAAAAAGTAATGTAACTTGGACTTATGGCTTGCCAGCAAACTTGAATTCTCCTGTAGGGATTGTTTTAGATGAAAATGGGAACCCATGGGTTTCAGACCATGGCACCAGCATCTTCTTTCTATTAAATGCCACAAACGGCAAAGTCACAAAATTTACTACAGCTCCCGCGTCTCCGAGGATTTCACCTGGAGCAGATAAGGATAGCAACGCCTATACTCTCCCTTACTGGATTAGGAAAGACTCAAACGGCTCATTCTGGTTCAATGAACATACTGGAAACAAAATCGGCAAATTTGATCCAAAGAACCGCATCTTAAATGAATACTGGATACCCACGCAAAACCCCCTTTGGGCAAGATGTGAGTTGCCTGCGACAACAGCCTGTGGCATATCAAATGCACTACAATTTTCGATAGGAAAAAATAACGAATTGTGGTTCAGTGAGTGGACGGAAAATAAATTAGGTATGCTTAACACATCGTCCCCTATTCCATTCAAAGTCAGTATAGCTGATGCGAATATCACTATAAAAAGAGGAGAAACTAAAGAAATTCCAGTTATAGTCTCTACTGACAAGCAGGTAGATCTTAGAATGATCGCCTCTTCAACTCTCACTCCGACAGGCGGATTTGGAAATTCAACTACTTCCTTTAGCCAAGATTCAGTTTCGGTGCTGCCCGGCGAGGAAAAAAAGATATCCTTTTTGATCACCCCTTCGATGGACACAACCCCTGACGATTATACTTTCATGATCGGGGTAGAAAACGACCAAGTTTCATATATGAAGGCAATTAGCGTAAAAATTGTATGATCTACTATTGAAAACTGAATTACCTTAATTTCATATTTCTCGATTTTAAGAATATGATGAAGTAGGTAGTGGTATTACGCCAAGTCACTTCAACAATTAAAATCATTGAAGTAAAATTTAACTCTAATTAATGAAGTAAGTAAACTGACAGCTACCGTACCCTATACATATTCCAGTAACAAAATGTTTAACCTACATCCTCTGTATTGCCTCGATGCCTGGCATCCCATCTCCAGCAAGGAACCTTAGCGTTGCTCCACCACCCGTAGAAACATGGGATACTTCACTTTCAGATACTCCTGCTGTTTTCATTGCCTCGAGGGTATCCCCCCCACCGACTAGTGTCTTTGATCCTCTCCAAAATGCAAGTGCCATACTCTTTGCTATGTTAATAGTTCCATTTGCGTATTGACCTTTTTCAAACATGCCCATGGGCCCATTCCAAAATACCGTACCAGATCCACTTCCTCCTACATCTGCTGAGTAGCGTCTTGAAGTATCATTGCCTATGTCATAGGCAATCATTCCGTCAGGTATGTCCCCCTTTACCAATGAAAAAGAGCTGTCAGTTGGTGACGAAGATACGATGTGGTCATCTGGAAGCAATATCTTGTCCCCGTACAATTTGAGAGCTTTCGTGACCCACGCAAAATGTTCCTCATCAATTTGTGAATTACCTGTCTTTGTCCCCTTAGCCTTTAGAAATGTGTAAGCAGCCGCACCACCTACAAGTAGCTTATCTGCCTTGGGAAGTAAATTTTCAAGAGCACCTATCTTATCCTTAATCTTTGATCCTCCCACTACGACCGTAAATGGTTTGTGTGGCTTTTCTTTTATCATCGAAAGATATTCTACTTCTTTCTTTAGACTGAATCCTGCCAACCTTATGTCAAAATATTCTGTAGTCCCGTAAGTAGATGCGTGTTTACGATGAGACGTACTAAATGCGTCATTGACATATATGTCAGCTAAATCTGCAAGTTTTCTACTAAATAAGGAATCATTGTTCTCTTCTTCCTGGTGATATCTTAAATTTTCAAGAACTAGAATATCTCCAAGAGCAAGCTTTTTTATTTTATCCAAAACTACATTTCCGATACAGTCATCTACAAACGATACTCTTGAATTTCCTAATATTTCCCCCAGTCTTTTTGCAACAGGCTCAAGAGATTTTGTTTGGTCACGTGTCTTTGGTCTGCCCAAGTGGGAAGCTAAAATTACTTTTGCACCACGCTTAGCCAAATATTCGATTGTCGGAATGGCCATACGTATCCTGTAATCCTCTCCGATGACCCCGTTGTTGACACTGACGTTAAAATCTACCCTCATGAAGACGCTCTTTCCATAATATTGAAGATCGTCCAGGTCTGAAATTGATCGAAGCATGACTATTTTGTCAAATATGCATATTGTGAGTGGCTGAATAAACCTTCCTTCATTCGAGTGACAATGTGAACGACTGAATTTCTAACTACATTGCAATTCTTCATCAGCGATACAACATGCAACTTGAAGAGGATATCAATAAGAAAACTAGATGAATTAGGTATAGATGTTGGTATCGGATTTTGTTATTTCTATAGTAACCTTGTCGCCGACTTTTATGCCGATGTCTTCATACTCCTTCATACTTATCTTAAATGTTGGAGAGTCAGCAGCTCCTCCTCCGCCCATCATTCTAGAGATATTTCCCATAGCTTTAGGCAGGTTCTTCATGAGGTCTTCAGGCGACGAAAATGCCATTACATTAGACCCTAATGGATTCACTTGTTTGTCACCTTTGTACTCACTCGGGTCACTAAATCCTACAAAAACATAAGGACTCCCATCCTGTGCCGCCTCAATGCGAGCTACAATGAAGTCTTTCTTCATACTAGTCATGACCAATAGGACGGCAGCACAATATAATATCCTTTCCTTGAGCAGAACGTCTACAAACGAGTTGCAGTACATTCTAGATCAACTGTAGGGACTGGCAATATTACTCTTGGATAGATGGACATTTTTTTCATAAAGTTCAATTCCTGTAAAATTTCTTTCTAAAACTGAACAAACTATACCGCTGGTTCCTCTACCCATGAAAGGGTCCAAAACCCAATCACCCTTTTTACTACAAAAATTTACAATAATTTTTATTAGATCCTCAGGAAAAATTGCAAAGTGATCATTCCCATGGTGAGCCTTCGTAGGAACATCCCAAACATTACCAGGATTTTTGCCTAAAGGGTTACAAACTGCAAATATCGGATAGTGCCTATGGTCTCCAATTCTCTTCCTAGTTACGTGACGCTTAAACTTCCTGTAACATGTCGGGCAATATTTTTCGGGATCATAACCAAAGGCCAATGAAATTTCGCTTGTGGTTGGCAGATCCTCGTATCGGGTGCTCAAATTGGCATTATTGATCTTTTTTCGTATTTCCAAAATTCTCTCTTTGTTTGGCGCTAGACTACTATATTGAATCATGTCTTTGGAAGGTGTTTTATTCTTGGCCTCGCGTACCTCATTACCCAGGATCCGAATCCTGTCAATATTCGCGTAACAATTTTTGTTCTTGGAAAAAAATAATACGAATTCGTAAGCCTGTGACAAATTGCTTGTAGAACCACTTGAAATAAAATTCTTCTTATACCAAATGATATCTTCCCTAAATATGAAATTCTTGTTCACCAAATTACTCGCCAGTCTATGTGGTATCATTAGCTTACTGCCATTACGTCGTGCATCTCCTATTACAATCCAAAGACTACCATCCTCTGTTAATAGGTCTCTAGCCTTAGTAAAGATCCTAGTCAATTTATCCAGGTATGATTCGGGATCTGTTTCATGCCCTATTTCGCAAATGCTGCTGCCGTAGTGTCGCTGTCCGTAATACGGGGGAGAAGTAACTAATAGTCGATATTTTAGAGCATATCTCTCATCTCGGCTTAATTTTTCCAACATCTCCATTGCATCACCTGTAAAGAATTCCGCAAAGGCCAAGTCTTCGAAATATAAAGAAAACACAACAATTTAAGTGAATTACCATTTCGCCTATTCAAAAAATAAAGCTTCTTAATTACTACATAGGAGTACATTAAATGAGCCTATTTTCTACACCTCAGTGTTATCTAACGGATGCACACTATTTCAGAAATCCATAAAATTACAAAATTGTTATGAATTAACGTACACCTGAGACATTAACTCGGATACGTGCACATGAGAAACGAAGAGAACATATCCCATTCTCACAATTTCATGACTATGGAAAGTAACCCAGCAGAACAATGGGTTATAATCGATGGATAAAAAGTTTAGAACCTAGGAAAATCTTTTTGAAGACCATAGTACAGATTGGGAAACATTTGAGCATACTTGCCACCATTTAGATCTTGAATGCCAAATGTTAGAGGGTATACCGAGTTCTCTTCTCTAGTAAGAGCAGATGAGGATTTAACGATATTTATAATAGAATGAAGATAGCTTTTGTGCTTGGTAGAGTCCAAATAACTAAACGTAAATTAGACTTCTTCTTGAACCTTTATTTCCCTTAGTTGAGTAACTTTTACCTCAGTTGGGCATCCTAGTTTGCTGGATGCTACCTTCAAGCCACGTTTTGCCAGCGGTAAGTTAGCCTGTGTTACGTATGCCTCGTATATGGACTGATGGGGGTGAACTCTAGCTGCAAGTCCCATTGCTTTTCCAAATGCTCTTCTCATTCCTTCCTGGAGTCTATCAGCGCCCGCAGTGGCGATCATTTTGTTCTCTCGTAAAACAACATGGGGGTAAACAGTCAGTCTTGAGAAGAAACTCATATCACCAGCAGTTGCCATCGTCTTATTCGCAGCCAGCCTTGCAGCCTCCAACGAATTATGTCTGATTTGAAGTCCTTCGGTGACAATCAACTCTACCTTATAATCATAATCATTCTTTGGCTGACCAGAAGCAAATTTTGCAATCTTTAGCTGAGGCTTTCCACGAATATACTCTCTTCTAACATAAGGCATTCCACGGGGTTCTCTATAATTTACACCTTTCATATCATGTCAACTGTTTTAATACTTAAATGGGGTCAGGGGCTCTGATTTATTCGTTATGTCTTCAGCCGAAGCAATTTCTTCATCCGCTGATTTTTCATTCACAGTAGAAGGAACTTTGTTCAAAAAGGGCAGAATTACGATCCAAGATAAAAGAAGCCAAGATCAACTTCGCAACAAAGGATATGGCGAAATGGAAAGATCTGATTACATTCTTAAACCCTATGAAGCACTTTATTTGATGCATACTAATAGATTAAAGGCCTCCAAGGGCAAACAGCCACTAAGTTTTGATTCTCTATTGAGAGTGGCTTTAAAATTCGATAAGAATATACTTACAAAATTTCTGATTTATCGCGATCTACGAAGCAGAGGTTATGTGGCAAAAGAAGGATTTGGGTTTGGAGTAGACTTCAGAGTGTATGACCGTGGAGAATTTGAAAAAAAGGCAGCAAAGTATGTTGTGTTTGGAATAAATGAAGGTACAAATACTGGAGTAAGGACTCTCTCAAAGATTCTCCAAGACATAAATATCATGGGTAAAGATGCAATTGTCGCAGTAGTAGAGAGAAGAGGGGAAGTGATATATTATAAACTTGATAAGATGAATCTCGCAGAAAATAAAAATGCAAGGAATCAGCATTTTGCTAAGAATGAAAATTAGCTAGACTCAAAATTAGTTAAAATAATACAGGTTTGCTATACATATCTTGATGGTGTTCAAGGAGATATACTGTTTGGATTGCAATATAGTATTGGCAAAATATAACATGGTATATTTTTCTGACTTGAATATTGCTGAACTGGCGAAGTTACACTATCCGTCACACGTCAAGAACGGTCATTCATTAGTGATAAGGATGTCAGAGGAAAAAACTAAAGTGCCAAGCGGCTTATAATGGCATCTCCAATATTTTCGTCTCTGCAACAATTTTCTAGAGTTCCAAAAATAAGTAAAGTACAAATTTACTCTGCGACTCTCTATCTGACAAACATCCTTTGTTGATAAATTTGATGCAATTAGGTTTCTTCATTACTGAGTTACCTATAGTATGAATATCCGTCATTCACGAGATACTTATTAGTGGACTTTTGCTGTAATTAGTTTAGATGGTTTTCTAATTCAGGTTCTTTACGTCAATAGACATAGAATAATAAGTAACGGTGCTACTCATCTTTTTTGCTACAGGATAGTGATGACATGGATAGTCCCCCTATTATTTCTGAGGTCATACTCAGAAAAAGATGAAGAGAAAATACCGGACTACAGAATCCTGTAGTATCAAAATTTATGCTCAAGATGCTCATGTCTGAGTCTAAATTTGCCCTGAAACACATCAGGCTAAAAATGGTTCGTATACATACTTCACCATCAATAAAGTCCCAAAATTTATTACAACCTGGCGAAAAAATGAAATCTTTCTGATATCTGGCAATATCAAACGATTTATTCTATGTCTCGGCTTAGTCACATTTTTACCGCACGTTTCTTGCGTCTGCATATTCATTACTGCAATGGATGATATAGATCTCTCAACATCTTCAGAGATTAGTTTCATGTTTGGCTTCTTCTTTGCAGTTTCACATTTGTTCTGTTTTGAAATCAGGCTGCGAACCAAGGATCATTGCTCCGACCGGGATTTGAACCCGGGATCGTCGCCTTGAGAGGGCGAAATGCTTAGCCGTACTACACCATCGGAGCGCATTAAGAAGGACTGCG
>JBAWET010000266.1:0-2316 GCA_049591355.1 Nitrososphaeraceae archaeon | reverse complement strand
GAGAATAAATTGCCTGTTTGGTTCAGAGAAGGTATCATCTGATCTCTGATAAGTCCGGACTTAAGAGTATAGAAGGTAGAATAGATGCAAATGAAAAAAATGCTTCCTGACAAGGGAGTAGAAGTTGACTTTGATAAGGAATTACGAACTAATTTTAGAGGATACAATACGACCCTTACCCGATGGTGGAATATTCGGACCTGTAACAAATCCCATTGCAATGCCTACAGGAATATAGCAAATTACGTTATCGCACGAATTGATCCCGTTCCTTCTTTGGTTATAGATTATGGATGTGGGACTGGCAGATTGCTTGGCGCGCTTGCTGTTAGATTTGTAGAAACGAAGTTTATTGGAATTGATGGATCCTCTGCAATGTTGAAAACTGCAAAGACATACTTAAGGAAGGAAGCGCCCAATCTTCTCAATAGGATAAAACTATTGAAGGCTCCTCTTCCTACCAAAATATTACTTGGTAAAAGGGCAGATTTAGTTACCTTCACCTTTCCTCATATCCTTTCAAACCTCTATGATTTAGACCTTAACTCTTTTCTCGAGTTTCTAACTTACAGCGAGATTGAAAATGCAGTGATTTTGTCTGAAGGTAAAGGAGGTAAAGGAGTAGAAGATGTAAGTAAGGAAAACACTGATGAGGATGCCGACCTATTACAATCGTTACTTGTGAACAGAGTCATTTCAAAGAATTTGCGTTCATTAGTTAAGAGAGGTGGTTACTGTTTACGTGTGGAATTAGCCAATGCAAAAAGAGAAGAATTCCCGAAGATATTCCAAAAGCGATTTTCATTTCAAGAGGGTTCGTTAGATAAGTCTCTGTCTGATCAAAGTGTACAGCAGCTCTTCGAACTCGTGCGGTCTGAATATCATCGTTCGAAAGTGATGGAAGACGCATACGAACAGACATGTGACGAGAGTGATAGAAAAGGAGGATACTGGATTAGTCTGCTTAGGGCACTAGGCTGAGCTGAACTCTCCAACAGGGGGACAACATCCTTCGTTCGTTTCATAGGTCAGTAACTTAATTTTCAAAGATATCTGAGGTGTTCTTTGCAGTTAGTCTTTACCTAACTACCTCAAATAGGTGCGAAAGTATACTGGGTATTCAAGTCTGCTCCTATACTTTTTACCCATAACAGTCAACCTTTCTTCAACATTGCATTGATACCAGGTGCATTGGTTAACGACTTTATTTTCGACTGCATTTGAGCCAATTTTAACTTGTACTTTCTATACCTTGGTCTTGTACGAAGCCTGTATCCACAGCATGGACAAAAAAATCCTTCCCACATGATGAAAATGCTGCATACTTGGCAACGCTTTTGACCCGAAATATAGCGTCCTCTAACTGCCGGTTTTATTGCTTTATGTCTAAGGCATATTCCCTTACAAGTCATTAAAAAATGATATTCCTTCTTCAGTTCTTTGGCAAGTTTTCTTGTCAGTTTTTCTACTATTGGGTTTCATTTGCACCCATCTCTTGCAATGTATCTTTCTTTATATTCTGACTAAAGACATCGGCCGCTGCAAAACCACTTCCCACCTTTGTAATCCGTATCATTACCCTGTCTCCAGGCTTTGTATTATTGACAAGGATTACGAAGCCTTCGATTTTGGCTACTCCCATTCCCTGTCTGCTCATTTCTTCGATCTTTACATTATATTCTTCACCAACGCTTACAGGAGTTTTAGGTGCCTTTGATCCTCCAAAACGGTTACCTTTCTTTTCATTCCTTTCGTGACGCCTAGGTCCTTTCAATTCAAATCAATCAAATCCAATGATCCTCTCTAATTAGAGATAATGATGTCTATTTCAATCTTTGATAGTATCTACCCTCGGCTTGACAAGTAATACTCATTATTTCTTCATAGCAAAGAAAATGAAAGTGTAATCAAGGCCTGTTTGGTCCCAGTGCACAACCTTGTCCCTACATGTATAATCTATCGGTTCGATCAGTTTGAGACCGGATTTCTCGCCAATCGCTATAGCATCATCTATTTCATTTCTATCAAATACTTTGTCAGGAGCTCCTCTAGAGAGAACATGTTTTGTGTTGGTAATTTTTTCTTGCCAGTAGTCTGTGGACGTCAACAAAAGTCCACCTTTTTCGAGTATCCTATTCATCTCCATGAAGTATTTATGAATATCAACCCCATGTTCAATTACAGACAAGGAGGTTACAAAATCAAACGTATTACTTAAGTAATTAGTTTCCTCCAAACTTTGAATTGAAAGTTTTAAATGCCTGTCATTATGCATATCAACTACTGGCTTGTATTCTCTCTTATAGAGTGAATATA
>JBAWET010000265.1:0-2505 GCA_049591355.1 Nitrososphaeraceae archaeon | reverse complement strand
ACCAAAAGCAGATGCTGGCCATGATCTAATCGCGCGTGAGGAAACAGAGGTCGTCCTAGATGGTAGCAGTAGCTTTGATAAGGATAGAAAAATAATTTCTTATAAATGGGAACAGATAACTGGACCTAAAGTTCTGCTACGACATGCTGATGAGATAAAATCTTCATTTTTAGCACCATCTGTATTTGAGAATAGCTTGCTTGGCTTCAAGCTCACAGTTTCAGATAATATCGGCTCTGAGAATTCAGATAGAGTAAATGTAATGGTATTAAATGCTACTAGCGGGGATTAGTACCTACTTGCATTTACGGTTAAACACTTGGATACATGATGATGTTCAGGATCGCCTTCGGCAAGTCGACGGGGAATGGTAACTATCAATAATTAGAATTTAATAAAATGGTTTTGAGACATAATATCTATCGCATAGTGATTCCAGAATAATTATCCACTGGTAGTAAAGTTAGCTAATATGGGAGTTTCATGAATTGGTTGAATGGTAAGCGGATATAGTGTATGAGGTTTGAAGTTACGGAAGGTAAGATGAACCTATATATCGTTCCATGTCTGATTTATCTTCTGATGAAAAAGCAAATGTTAATTTTTCCATTAGTGGCTGCAATGATTTTTACAATCGTTTTAGCAACGGTGGAATCAGCGTCAGCCCAAAACGGCACTATGGGTGGAAATGCTTGCATGAGCTGTGGTCCCACCACTGGAACAAACTTGACTAACGCCACTAATGGTGGAAATGTAACCAACGATAATTTGTCTAACCCTCTACTAGATAAAAAAAGTGGATAGCGAAGCTCCCATGAGTGACGTTTGACTAGAAATTGGCTTCGGAAATGGTTCCTATAAGAATGGTGTAAGATACTGTAGCAAGTATGAAATGAAAATCAAAAAAGAATAGGGAAGCGGAGATCGCCATTCAATACTGCTTTCTTTGCTCGTTGGCTTTTTGACTATCATTATGGCTTAATCTCCGTCATTTCCAGATCTTAATTAAGATATTTTTAGTATGGGAGGAATAAACTATCGATTCATTGCTATCTGAGAGGAATTATGATTTGGCAAATGATCTCTGGTGCCAATTAGACTATATTTCAGATAGTTATGTCGTTTCTTAGACAGAGATGAATTCCATCTGTGAAATTCATATCTGGAATTTGTATTTACCCTTATTAGAATCACAACAGCAAATTATATATGAGCAAATATATAGACCTGCCATACGAATCATCTGAAATAAAAGATAATTCCAAATGTACTTTGTGCGCAAGAGAAATTGTAGATAATGATTCTTCAGTCAGTCTACAAAAAGAAGATGGAACTTACATGATTTTTGACACTATGGGATGTATCAAAATCTTCCAAAAGCTAACCGATATTTACGGTGACGTTTTCGACAAAAGCTGCCTGTAGGATATTTGCCAAGCGGGAGAAAACAACCACCCAAATGACATCTCCAGCCAATTTTTGATTAATTCAAGAAAAGTACGTTCCTTTCAAGCATTATATATGCATGAGAACAAATCCACAAAAATTATTAACAAACGTGTTTGACTTCAAATCCATGCAAGAAGGGTTCGAATCCCAATCCGAGAATAGATTATTCATATTTTGATACCCTATTTAGTAAATATAAACATAATAGATCACTCACCCCTCTAGTCTATCTTCATAATTTGATCATTATTTGATTTTCTAAGCATAATCAAACTAAGCAAAACGTATAGCTCGTTATTTTTAGTCTTAAGTGTATCAAATTTCAATGGTAGCTGCATTTTTCTGATCGAAGTATTAAGACAATACTTTACTTTATACTCATAATTGAAGTCTAAAGTTCGAACCTGGTTGCATTTCCTTAACCAATCTTTGATTAATACAGACGCCATTTCGTAAGAGAACTTTCTAATATTAATTAGATAGGGAGCAAGAATTAGACCTATAGCATTCTTTCTATAATCTTCAATTGGAGTTTGAAGGAGTATTTCTATCCAAGATATCGAATGTATTAGATCGCCTTTAATACCAAATTTTTTTTCGATTCTTTTTCTTAGTTTGTCTTCCTTCACCTTCTGTTCTACGAGGTAGATATGGAAAGAATTTATCAACATATTCATAGGTGGTCTGTATCCATCCCATTTTTGAATTATTTTTACTTCACTCTTTGGAGCTGAGCGTCCATGGGCAGCTGCTGCTGTGCGTAATGCCGGAAGTCCTGTATTGAGCAAATATGGAACCGGACACATCCATGAAATGGCTCCATCAGCGATTTCTCCAGACAATTCAAATGCTTTCTTTCCTAGTGTCGAAATTAGTAACGGAATCTGCGCAGTACGTGGAAATGTGGAGAGAGAAAGAGAGGATAAGTCTTGAATTTAAAAAAACTCAGCAATGCTGTTATAATCTAATCTAACCAAAATTCTGGGCTATCTCTTTAAAAAATATCTCTATTTGTTCTATGTAATCATTTACTGGCCAGAAGTGAATACGTTTTAC
>JBAWET010000264.1:0-13380 GCA_049591355.1 Nitrososphaeraceae archaeon | reverse complement strand
TTGTTATTCCATCATGTTTTGCGTCTACAAACAAGATTGAGTGGCGCACCTGGGATTCTCTGTCAAAAGAATTAATAGCCCGTCTGGACACTTTATCTTTCGAATGTACAGTGGCGAACTCGAGGTTCAGGCAAAGAGAAAAGCATTGGCCGTTCTGCATGATGAAATCAACAATATTCTAAACGCGGCTAGAGATCTTTCCTTACTTACTGACTCAATAATCAAAGGTGGTGACAAAGACATGGAAATTTCTCTGTTGAGGATGCGCAATGCAGAGGAGAAGGTAGAGAACCTCCGAAGAAAGATGACACGAGAAGTCTCTGAGATAGGAAGCCTTATGGTGTACAGGGAAGACGTTCTTAGAACAGCCTACATTATTGATGATATAGCAGGTTACATTAGCGGAATAGCATTCAGACTTTATAGCATGAAGATATCTTCACTTAAGAAGGGTAAATTCGATATCGATCTGAAGGAATTGGTAAGTATGGTCGTGGAAGCAATTTTTAAGCTTAACGAAATGGCGCGTGCATTGAGCATAAATCCAGCAAGTACCATTGAGCTTGCACAAGAAGTTCAAAGATTAGAACGTAAGGTTGATGAATCATATAGGAAGGTGATTATTAAAGCACTTAATGAAATTCCAGATATTAAAGATCTTCTCTTATTAAAGGACGTAGTAGAGGGAATTGAAGGGATGGCTGATAAATGTCAAGGTGCTTCTGATTGCCTCACAATCCTGGCCTTGAGCATGTGATGGCTGAGATATGTGGAACTCTTGTAGAAAACAGAATACTAATTAGTGATCTTGAAAATTCTAGAGCAATTTTCTCCCTGGGCTATTTTGGCAAACCATTGGGAATTTCAAAACCTAAGGACAACACATTCGAATCACCATTGATTCTTGATGTAATAGAGGGGTGCTATTTGGTTGATTCGAATATGCTTGAGGTGTCTCATGTATCCGGCAAGAAGGTCTCCTTGAAAGAGATGAAATCCGTATGTAGAAAACAATACGCCGATTTTGATACAAAGTATCTCGTTTTCAAAAGGCTTCGAGATATGGGATATGTCGTTTCACCGGGAATAAAATTTGGTTGTGACTTTGCAGTATACGAACACGGTCCTGGTATCGATCACGCACCATATCTGGTCCAAGTTGTCAAGCCTTCTGATAATTTGACAACCACAGGAATAGTACTAGCGGGAAGACTTGCAACTACAGTAAAAAAACAATTCATACTTGCCATACCATATCTAAAACTGAGGAAGGTAAATTTCGTTGGTTTCGATTGGTGGCGAGCTTGACCTCGAAATTTACTTGTTAATTTAAGACGAAGTCTGTGGAAGGTCAAATTTGACAAAATTTTCTCCAGAAATTGTTATCCTAGTGCTAAATCTCTCTTGGCCAACTTCAAGCCACCCCTTATAACGTATAGAATTTTTTACAATATCAATTACACTAGGTTTTTTCTCCCCTACCTCTTCGTAGCACGAGAGGATTTCTCCAAATTTTGCCTCTTCTTTGTGATTAAATTTCGTCAGGTAATATACAAATACAGCTACTTTTTCATAATGATTTGCTGGTCTCTTTTCGATAACGAATTCACGAAGGCCTATTTTATTCTCATTTGCTTTAAGGTCTACTGGGGTGGGCGGAATAATGATGGAAGACTTGGCTGGATGTTTGTGAATGTGGGTGATTCTTTTACTGGTGTCGCTGCTATGGGTTACGGTTTCGGAAGGCAGGCTTATTGAGGGGCTATTTTCAATTTGAGCCACCGTGTTTTCAAATTTGTATTTCACGGCCTCTTGGATGGCAAACTTGAAGATTTCTTCGAATTTTTCGAGGTGTTTGTCTACAAATTGTTCATTACCTTCCAATTCTACGCTCCCTTCTTTGACATTTATCTTGAACTTTGCTTCGGGGACACTCAATGTTGAGTCTGTGAGATATGTATTTTATTAAGGTGTCGGTACAATACCGTAACGCAATATGTACTATCCAAAAGTTATCGTTATCAACTAACTACGGCCACTCAAATAGAAACCGACGCTATTTCTTAGTACATCATCTCTCATCGAGAATCAAAATAATCTAATTTCTTTGTATGATTTGAACTAGATCTATTGCGGAGCTCTTCAATTTGATACATCCCTTATTGGTAACAATACGAGGTGTTCTTCTTAGATCATTATTATAGTATTCCTCTTTTTCAAGTTGCAATGAACCAATCGGAACTGCCTCTGCGTTAATTCCGGCTTTTTGAATCTCAAATGCAAATACTTCATTTAATTTCATCAGTTTTACAGTTTCAGTCTCGCCTTCATCATGAGAATCGCCTGTATGATTATCTTGTGAATGAGGATCCACTTTGGACATACCGATGATATTTATACTTCTATTAATTAAATGATGTGAAGTAATTGTTAAAATCAAAGCCCAATCTCCACTTCCTACCGCATAATTAAGTTATATTTAATAGGGCAGGAATTGTGCGAAAATTATGGAAGGAACTCCGTCAAGAAATTCCTTTGGATTTGGTGGAAAAGTTGTAGTAGTTACTGGCAGTGGCACAGGGATTGGACAATCAATTGCGAAGAGGTTTGCCGAAAACGGGGCTAGTGTTATAATTCTAGGGAGAAGAGTTGAGCCTCTTGAAAAAACAGCTTCAGACCTCAGACAAATAATCTCCAAAGTCGGCTCAAAAGGTACTGTCAGAATTTTTCCCGGTGTAGATGTATCTGACGAGAATGCAATAAACGAAATGTTTCAGTCGATAAAGGAAGAGGCAGGTAATGTCGACATTTTGGTCAATAATGCGGGAGTTTCTGGGCCGGTAAAAACTTTTACTAACTCAGATTTTAATGAATTCAAAGAGTGCGTTGCAATTCATCTTACGGGAACTTTTTGGACTACCATGAAGTGTCTCCAAACCATGAAAAATGGATCCAAAATAATTACAATCTCTACTTTCTTTACGGAGGAGAATCGATATGAACAAAGACCGTACAGGTTTAGAACTCCATACACAAGTGCGCAGGGGGCCAAAAATAGACTCGCAGAAGCGCTTGCTTGGGAATTGGTGCAGGACGGAATAAGATCTGTCGCCACAAATCCCGGACCAGTGCATTCCGAAAGGATCTATAAAACGGTCTATCCAAAGGCCGCGGTAGAATTTTTAAGAATAGGCGGCTATCCAGGCCTTACCTCGTCCGAGATAGACAGAATCTCGCCGATGCTGTTATCGCTATTGGGTGAAAATGCACAAACAATCAAGGAAGGATTGATGAAAATATCAAAGACGATGAGGGAAAGCACTACTCAAAAGGACAGGAAAGTAGAGGAAACATCTCTCACACTTAAAGGACTCTTAGAAAAAATTCAAGAAATTGCTGAAAAAGTCCAGACGAATACCAAGAAAATGATTGTCGATGAAGAATTTCTTTCTCAAGATGAAGTTGCAGATATGGTTCTAAATCTTTCTCAGGATTCAATTAGCAAATTGATTAATGGTAGAGTCATCCCAAATGATCGCGTGTTTTACCCTGTCAAGCCAATCGTAAGTACCTCTCCCCATATTCAAGATGAACCAAAATTATCCGACAAGGTCGTTGTCATGATCATCAATTCAACAGCTGATAAAGATCATCAAAGAGCAAAGCTTGTGGCTAGTTGCCTAGATGGGAAGGTAAAACAGTTGGTAGTGATGACTCGTGAAAAGAAGGATCTCGCGCATTACAAAGAGTTTCATAGCCATTCCTTGGATTTGTCACAGGGGGATGCAGTGAGCAAGATATTTCAAACTGCGAAAACGAGGTTTGCTTCAGTGCACGGGGTAGTAATGCTAACAGGTGAATTTGATTATAGCACTCCGCTATTACTAATGAACAGAAGACGATGGGATGAATTGGTTGAAAATTACGTTCTTATTCCTGCATTGATTACAAGGGAAGCTGTTGGGATCATGGCTCCATCAGGCGCTTTACATGAGCCTTCACTCTTTAGGGGATCTGAGGGCAAGGTAATCATAATTGGGCCCGATGCTCCTGTAGGGAAGAAGATATCTGGTGTAGTCAGAGCAAGATCCGAAATCTTTCGAGGCGGTCTAAGACCGTTCAATGCTACGGTAAATCAAGAATTGCGTGATGTCCTAAATTCTAAAATTAGACAATATCTCCTGTTGTGTGGAGACATAGAAGGGAATATGCCTAACGACGAGAGAATAAAAGACGTGGTGCTCAATCTATTATCTGATTCCTACGAGAGTAACAACCAAACAATTTTTTATCCTGATGAGGCTTAGAATTTTAGTTATTTTTTGAAATTGCAATTATTGAGACCTCATGGTGCAGACTGATTATCCTATAACATCTTTCGACATCTATCACAACCAAATTAGGATAAATTACTTCGAAGCTGGCACGACTTTGGCATTACAAAGGGCATCAAAGAATTAAATAATACAACAGGAGTATGAACAATACGCTCTACGTCTTAGATACCAGTATTATAATTAATGGCGAAGTTACTAGAATGTTAGAATCGGGAGAAATTTCAAAGGGAGACGAAGTTGTAATTCCAATAGCTGCGCTAGATGAGTTGCAGTCCCAAGCGTCGACTAGCAAGGAGCACGGAATGGTGGGGCTCGTTGAAATAAAAAGAATTAGAGAACTATGTTCAACCAGAAACATAAACCTCAAGTTCATCGGATCCCGCCCTGATCTTGATGAAATAAAACTGGCAAAACATGGACGTATAGATTCAATTATCAAGGATGTAGCTCTTCAAGAAAATGCTGTTTTGGTTACGGCAGACTTTGTTCAGTCAATGGTTGCAGAAGCCCAAGGTATCAAGTGTATTCACGTGCGCCCACCTAAAATGTCGAAGCCCCTTGAATTCGAAAAATTTTTCGATGACAAGACTATGAGTATTCATTTGAAAGAAGGGACTTATCCACTAGCAAAGAAGGGGGTTCCCGACAATTTGGAGTTAGTTCGAATTGGTGACAAAAAGATTGGCTATCAAGAGCTTTCACGACTTGTCAAGGAGATTTCAGAAGAATCACGATCTTCAGAATCGGGATCTATAGAGATCAACAGAACTGGTGCAACGGTTATTCAACTGGGAAAATATAGAATCGCAATCACTAGAGCACCATTTTCCGACGGATTGGAAGCGACTATAGTCAAACCAATAGCAAAACTTACCATTGACGATTATGGGTTGAGCGAAAAACTTGTTGCTCGACTATCTGAAAAAGCTGAAGGAATAATAATATCTGGACCACCGGGCTCCGGAAAGAGTACTCTCGCCAGCAGTTTGGCCGAATTCTACGTAACTAAACGTAAGATAGTTAAGACCTTTGAATCCCCTAGAGACTTGCAAGTCCCCGAAGAAGTAACCCAATATGCGCCTCTTGAAGGAAGCTTTGAAAAAGCCGTTGATATCCTCTTGCTTGTGAGACCGGATTATACCATATTTGATGAAATTCGAAGAAACCGGGACTTTCAGGTTTTTGCTGATATGAAACTTGCTGGAGTGGGAATGATTGGCGTTGTACATGCCAGCTCTCCATTGGATGCGGTACAGAGATTTATTGGTAAGGTCGAATTGGGTATGATCCCTCAGATTGTAGATACGATAATATTCATGAGTGGTGGAATGGTAAAAAAAGTCTATGAAATAAAATTGACCGTAAAAGTCCCTCACGGGATGACTGAAGCGGATCTGGCAAGACCGCTTGTTGAAGTGCGAGACTTCGAATCAGGGGACGTTGAATATGAGATATACACATACGGGGAAGAAAACATAGTAGTGCCAGTCAAAGAAATAGCTGAAAAGGCACAGACTCAAAGTGCGGTTAAGAAGCTGGCCGAGGCAAGAATAAAGGAAGTAGTACGGAGATTTGATCCAAATGCCGAGATAATCATTATTTCAGACAATCGGATAAAACTTCGAGTTCAAAAGGATGTTATTCCTAGGATAATTGGTAAAGGTGGTGCAACAATCACGGAACTGGAAGACTTGTTAGGAATAAAAATTGATGTTGAAATGAAAACACCTGCCTTGGGTAGGGAGGTGAATTTTGATATTGTCGAGTCTGGATCTGGGATCGTTTTCACAGTAGATGGTGACGCATTGGGCAAAAAAGGTGATTTATATATTGAGGATGAATTCATTTGCAGTAATCAAGTTGGCAAGAAATCAAGAATTAAGATTGACAAAAGATCAGAAAACGGTAGGCGGTTGTTGAATGCCTTGCTTACTGGACAGAGTATAAGAATTTATAGTAATTTGAACTCGTAATGATCGAAAAAATGATCGTCTCCTGCTTTCTACTAAAACGAATGTTCTTCATACGACAGCTATATTGTTATTTGTACTGGTAACTGCAACTAACAATAGTATCATGCCCAGGATTCAAATTTGCTGAGAACAAAACGACATAAACACGATCCTAGGTCAAAGGAAAGAAGCCATTTTTGAAAGCATCATCTAACTCGATAGGTAATAGTTAGACACCATGTTTCAAAATTGGTTTTAAGTTATCATCTTATTGGTAACGAATTGCTCTGAGGTAACACATTCTGTTCCTAATGTTTTCTCATTGTATTTTGATTAATCACCAGAAGATCCATTGCTAGACTATGCAGAAAGGATATATCAGTCCTTCCAAATTAGGATGCAAACATGGTTTTCGGGCTATGTTCTCCTATTCAATATGGTATTACTTTGTTGCAAAATACGCAAAAATCACTTCCCAAATGTTTCCAGTTTGTTTAAATGGATGTTTAAACAAATCACAGATTGTTAGTGTAAATTAACACATTTAGGATCTTCTTTGCCCGAAGGCTAGAAATATCAACTCCTAATCTTAGTTCTTAGGTTTTATTATGAATTTTTTTCCATTTAGTGATATTTTAGGGAACCAGATACACATGTTTATGATGTCGTTGCAGCGCTTCACTTAATTGAGGTGGTAGTGATATTATTTCAGATTCAAGATATGCACAGATTATTTTTAGAGAGAAATATGGCTTCCTGTGAAACTCTAATTCATAGCTAATCAGTTCATCAGTTAGTCCATATTCGAAAAACAACCTGACGTCTCCAAATGCTCTAAGTCCTCTCTTGCCTCTTTGTATAGCCCTATCTGTTACGTCGTTCCAACACTTCATTACTTTCTCATTATTGATTTTCATATTATGGCCTCTGAAATACCATTCTGCTGTAGTAACAATTGTAATATCCCCGTCCTTGTAAAGAGTGTCTACATAGTTAGTCTCCCATAGATCACGCATTACATCAAGTACTTTCTCCTTGCTAAGATAATCTGTGATAAGTACGATGGATTCGTTATTTTCTAGTCCCTCTTTTAAAAAATGTAGCGCATGTGCGAATTTGTCTTCCTGGTTACGGTAAATAGTCAAAGTATGAATTCCAGTCAAACTGGTTACCTTCAGTTCAAGTAGTTTAAAATCTTTCAATACAGATGGTTTTATATCAAAATATCTCGTTATTGAGATATGCAAGTGTTTTTCATACACTTCTATACGAATCGACAGTAAGGGAGGTACCCATATTTCCTCATACGATTTATATCAACGAATTTCGCGAATAAATTTCCCAAATAAATGAATCTGTGAAATTTAAAAAACCAAATAATACTATGTTCCTCTTATATTTTTACTAAATGAAAATACTGGTAGGTATGGATGAAAGAGAGACCACATTATTGTATCAATTTATTCTGGTAAACAGAGGTCATCAAGTTAAAATTACTGAGACAGGTGGCAAGTGCATAATCACTTATCGTAAAAACTTACAGGTGGTACGACCTAAGGATTTTAAAAATTCGTTTATGTCCCCGTATGACGTGGTAATATTAGATCAAGTACTGCCCGATATGAACGGACTTGAGATTGCAAAGCGAATACTTGCGCTCAATCCCTATCAACGAATAATTCTTACTTCTGGAAGCATACAGGAAGCCATATCCTCTGCCATGAAAGAACTACGAATGCCTATTCAGATATTGTCGAAGGCATTGTTGAGCCAGCTCTTGGTCAGTGCAGTAGAGGACACCGAGATTTACGATGAACTGAAGAAATTCAAGACTGACTATAGTAGATATATAAAGTATAATGAGATCCACGAGAATATTTCATGATTCCGTTCCGAAAGTCCTGCTGCTCGGCTATTGCAAAGCAAACTTATTCAGATATCTTCCCTTGAAAACCATCATATTTATAATCAATAGCTGTACTGTTTATTTTTCTTTTTTTCTATGTTGAGTCTGTTCGTTTGTGATATATTTCCCATGTACCAAAAATGGTACAAGTCCTGATCAACTAGATAATCTAGCATTAAAAAAATTGAAACAACATGTATATTTGTACAGGAAATAGTACGAGTAAAGGGTGGTGAAAAATATTACCCGAGTTCTAAAGTCTATGACACTCCAGCTCATTTGAGTCGGGCATTGACCTAGACGATCTAAATCATACGTTACTGTTAAGGAGTGCTGATCTTGTATATAATTCCATCATCATAGGAAAGAACATAAAGATATCCATCAGGTCCAGTTTCAATATCGGTGATTCCACCAAATCCAGATCCAAGTACAACAGAATCTAGTTCTTGACTGTTATCGACGACTTTGTCATCTAAGCCAGGTGAGGCCAAATTAAACCCATTTCTCTCTTCATTCATTTGGAAAAAATACAGGTTTCCGTTGTTAATATCTCCTACAAATAAATTGTTAGTATATTTGTCCCCCAATTTATTCGAAGCTAGAAATTCTATGTCTGTAATTCCTATTGGATCCTTAAAACTGAGCGCTGGATCCGAATATTTTGAGCCTTGAAAATTTACCAACTGAGATTCAGATATACCGCTCCTTGATATTGGACCCATCACCAGTTTCCAACCACTGTTGAATCCTGGCGTTACTAGATTGATCTCATCATATACATCTTCGCCATTTTCCGTGTCCCATAATGAACCACTCACAGGGTCTATCGCGAGTCCAAAACTATTTCTGATGCCATAAGCATAGTAATGACCCAGCGGATCTGATGATGAATTACTTGTAGTGAAAGGATTGTTCTGTGCAGGGCTACCATTTTCCGGATTTACTCTAAGAATTGCACCACTGAAATCAGGATCTGGCCCGTCTTTAATATTCTGGTCCTTGCCATTTCGTTGTAGTTCGCCTGTTACAGAATAAAGTGAATTGTCTTTTCCCGAAACTAATTTTCCTCCTTGGTGATTAGTTCCAGGTCCTGCAGGAAGATCCAGAAGCAACTTCTGATTTGTTAAAGAAGATCCACTTATGTCGTATCTGTATACTCTATTCTTCGCGCCACCATCAGATTCTGTAACGTACAAAAACACATTCTCTCCAATCTTTTCGATGCCCAACAGTCCTCTCTCATTCTTATTTACTGCAGGCAAAGAAAGGACAGGGCTTGGTTGTAAAACACCACTAGAGACAAGTCGAACATTCCCTTCCTTTTCTAAAACTAAAATATGATCCACATCCAGAAACAACATGCTAGTAGGAAATGATAATCCTTGTACTGTCGATTCTATTCTCAAATTCGCATCCTTTGTCATGGGCTGACCGAAAGCCTGCATGTTCCCAAACCCCAAACTTAGGATAAACAACAGTGCCACTGGGGCTACAAGATTTTTTAACTCCATCCTATCAGCTACAACGGGCATGGAATGCTTTTATACTTTTGGATCTTAACGTGGTTAAACAATTCTATTAAGTCCAATTTTACAAAGAATAGATCCCGCTAGTAGATTATCAAATTATTCTCTTAATAAGAAACAAGATGATTTTAATTTTCATCGGAAAGGATTCCTTCGATCAACAGGATTGTTCTGAGGTGTTTTGCCAAATCAGTCACAGTGATTATACCGATAACCTTGCCATCAGAAATTACAGGAAGTCTTCTGATCTTGTGATTGACCATCCTTTGTACGGCAACATCTACAGGGGTATCAGGGCTAGCATAAGTTTGAATTTTAGACATTATGCTTCCAACATTTATGGTGGAAGGCTGCATGTCCTTTAAGCATATTTTCTTGACAAAATCCCTTTCAGATATTATTCCCACAGGAGCATGATCTTTCTCGATTATTAAAGAGCTAATCCCCTTTTCAGTCATTAGCCTGGCTGCATCCAAAGCCGTCATATTTTCATCAACGGCTACAACGTCCTTTGTCATAATGTCTTGTACTAGATCATTCAATGAGTGTATTTAATAAATGACAGTCAAAATAAATATTTGTAATGTTCTAGACATGCCTAAATACGCAGATTCTCATTACAAAGTCCAATTGCAAACACTTGAAACTCAGTCATACTTTAATTTTATTCAAGCTCATACGGCCGAGACTCGGAAAACGTATAAATATTATTTTTCTCGTTACTTGCAATTTAACCAAATAAAAGATTCTGACGTTTTACTTCAAAAAACTCAAAGGAAATCGAGCAAAACCTCATAAAATACATAATGCAAATGAAGGAGTCAGGCTTAGCTCCTAATACTATTTACTGTGCATGTGCCTCTATTTTTTCATTCTATGAAATGAATGACATTGATCTACGGAAAAGGAAGATCAAGAAATACATCGGAGAACTTAGAAAAATCCACAAAGGAGAAGCATATACACATCAACAAATATCAAAATTTCTTCACGTGTCACAGGAGAGATTGAAGGCCATAATCCTGCTGTTAACCTCAACAGGTATGAGAGTGGGCGCCTTACCTCCACTCAAGCTGAAACATCTCACCAAAATTCAGGAATATGGGCTTTATCAAATAGTCATCTATGAGAATACTAAAAGTGAACACATAGCATTCTGCACTCCAGAATCAGCTGCCATGATAGATTCTTACCTCGAATACAGGAAAAGATGTGGGGAAGTCCTGGGGCCAGAATCACCATTATTTAGAGAAGATTTTGACAACGACCCATTTAGGATTAACAAACCACAACATATCCAGGTGGGTTCACTTAAAACAACACTTCAAATTCATGCTGTCAAGGCAGGATTAAGGGAGGTAGAAGCTTCGGAGAACAACAAAAGGACAAGAAAAAAAGTGCCGCTATGCAATGGATTCAGAAGATTTGCCGATACCATGATGCTTAATTCAAAAATGAACCCTGTCATAAAGGACATGCTCATTGATCACGATGTTGGTCTGGAAAAAAACTACTATCGTCCTACACTTAATGATTTACTGCAAGAATATCTTAAAGCTGTAGATTTGCTAACTATTGAGGAATCACATAGACTTGAAAGGAAAGTCCAAGAGTTAACGGAACAACAAGATGAAATCACCATCATGAAATTCGAGCATGATAAAGAAATGAAACAGATGCGTAGTCAGTTAGACAAGATTATTTCGTTAATACAAGAGAACCCAATATTAGCGAAGGTCAAGACGGACGTATTGAAAAACATAAGCTGAATAATTTATCGGTAATTTGAATGCATCTTCTCTTGCCACCTCCACTTGCCGGTAAAGTAATAAAGAATCCTAAAGCAAGTGGATGCACTTCTAGCTCTTGCAAAGGAAGCAAACCTTTCACAGAGACATATCAACCCTTGTTTGATCAAAACAAAGTGGACCTTGTCCTGTTCGCCCATGTTCACAACTATGAAAGAACATTCCCAGTTGTATTTAACTCGGGAAATCCACTGAAACCAACTAAGACAACCAACGAACGGTGTGATTATACTAATCCCAAGGGCACAATATATGCCATTGTCGGAACTGGTGGCAACGGTTTACATACCCTCAATTCTGATAAGAAAGCCGATTTCGTGGCAATTCAACAAGCAAGCAGATTTGGTCAATTAGATTTGACGTTCAGTAGTGATGGTAACAAACTAATTGGACAATTCTTTCCAAATGAAGCAGGTGTTGCTGGAAAGTGTGCAGATTCTTCAAAAATTCTAGACCATTTTACTATTACTAAAGGTACCAGCGGAAATTCGATATCCACAATACCTGTCACAGGATCGGATAAAAAGGAGGGACAGCCAAATATTGCATTCGTACAGACTCTGGATCCTTTTGCGTGAGGGATTCAGGCCAACTATTTTTATTCTATTATTTTAGAATTTAGGATAACTCATACTGCTTTTCTTTAAAGGTTTGTATCGCTATATTTACCCTTACCATTAAATGAAACTAATTGCGGATCAAAATTCGGTTTCCATATTCCTTGAACTTTGACCCATTCACTGTTGAATGCTGATTCTATAAGATTAGTCTCATATCCATGCATGGTGCTCTCATAGGCTTCCCATTACTCGACAAACTCATCCCACATATCTTTAGAACAAAGCTAGGTATAGATTGTTATATAAAAAATATATAGTTGTATTAGAATTAATATTCAAACCTAATGCGTTCGATAGTCGTTTGCGTACCTGTCCTTTGCGTCATAGCTCTCCTATCTCCCGTCGCTCCAAGCGCAATAACCCAGTCTGGAATGATTGTAAACGATTCTAATTCCGATATTTATCATCAAAACGCTGAAGGGTATTTAGAATCTAATATAGACGAACAAAATAGTACCATTGTTCAGCCTGAATCTGCTATCTCTCTTAATGGAAAGCACTTTACACTTGTGGATTCATGGGGATCGTTTGGATCAGCCCCTGGACAGTTTAGCAACCCCGCGGGTATAGAAGCCGATGAGAATGGCCACCGGGTGTACATTGCCGATCTAGGTAACAATAGAATCGAGGTATTTGACGAAAATGGCCAATTTGTAACCGAATGGGGATCGTCTGGTAACGGACAAGGACAGTTCGCGGGTCCGGGTGATATTGCCGTAGATAATCAACAGAAGGTGGTTTTCGTTGCAGATATCGGTAACAACAGAGTTGCGAAATATGATGCCAATGGTCACTTTCTTACTCAATGGGGAACATTAGGGAAAGCAGAAGGACAGTTTGATCATCCAGGAGATATCACATTGGACCCTGAAAACGAAATTCTTTACATCACAGATATCTACAACAACCGTATTCAGGAATTCTACTATGATGGTAACTTCATTAAAGAATGGGGCACATATGGAACTGGTAACGGTCAGTTGAATAGACCCGCAGGAATCACACTTAACCCAACTAATCATCTGATATATGTCAGCGATACATTGAATAACCGCGTACAAGTTTTCGACTCAGATGGTAACTTCACTGCTAAGTGGGGTACACTCGGGACTGGAGATGGACAATTCAATAGGCCAGACGGGATACTGTTTGACGGGTCGGAAAAGTTAATCTATGTTACCGATAGAAAAAATAATCGTATACAAGCATTTAACGCAGATGGACAATT
>JBAWET010000263.1:0-5742 GCA_049591355.1 Nitrososphaeraceae archaeon | reverse complement strand
CTACAAATACCGATAAGGAATAAGGAGAGCTAGGATCGATTTTGTCGAATTGGGTTAAAGTATGCGAAGAAAAATCTCTAAAGAACGGTGAATTATTGGACTTTGATTTTGAGGACAAGCAAATCTTGATAGCTAAAGCAAATAATAAGGTGTATGCATTGGACAGAATTTGCACGCATGCGTATGCTGATTTAGCGACTGGGTTTTTGGACGAGAAAGAGAAAATTGTTACTTGTCCGCTACATATGTCTAGATTCAGACTAGAGGACGGAGCTCCTGAAAATCTCCCTGCGGAAGAACCTTTAAAAAAGTATAATGTGGAGTCAAGAGATGGTTTCATTTACGTTATGGTAGATTAGCCAATTCAATATGGTGGTTCGTTAAATGGTAAAGTTAAATAGAATATGACACGGGTTTTTGATGGTTACTTTAGTACCTTAACCAGAAGTCCCGAACACTAATCTCTCCTTTCCCTTGCTGAGCGAATGAAGCCTCAAATCTGTTATTCCATATTTTTATTGGTGACAGAACACATGTTATCAGATTATGATTTAAAGTGCTAAATTTGCCTGACACCTTTCCTAACAAGTCTTAATCGGGAGTAAGATCTCACCTTATGCTATGAGGACTTATATTTGCGGAGATATCGGTAAAATTAGAATATGGAGAAAAGAGATACATCAAAAGATGCCATTCAAAAAAATAAGGAGAAGTGTGGAAAGATACTTTCCCTATCAAAGAGAATACGTTATGTCGGAATGATAAATGATTTTGGCAGAACTATTGCTGGCAAGTTGAGAGTGGGGATGGTGCCACTTCTTAATACAGAACAAGCAATTAACGATCATTTTATAGAGGCAACTAGGAATAATCTTAGAAAAGCATTCTATTCAGTGATTGGTAATGCTATCTATACTCTAACCGAGCACGAAAAAGTAATAGTGCTTACTGTTCCTACTGACTGGGGTTTCTACTACATAACACTCGACAAAGAGACAGACCACGTAGAAATTAAAGAAATTATAGATAAAGTGCTCAAATTAATACCTACTATACAATAATTCCATGGTTCCACTACCGATCCTGCACTTGGAGTTTAACGAAGATTTGATTGGCTTAAATTAGATTGCCTATTGCTACTTTGCAAACGCCTTTAGCTTGCCTCGCATCTCTTTATCCTTTGATATAGAAGGATGCCCAGTGTCGGCAAGAATGATCTCGTACCAAATATTCATGCCATCTTTGTGCAAATAATAGGAACCCAATACCTCCATATTCGGATATTTTTCATTCACTCTTCTTTCTGCAACTTTGCGCATATTATCCGATTGTTTGATATGAACAACACCCTGGTGTTTGGGCCTTCTTCCAGATACTGGCCTCTGTTTCCGCATACCTCCCCTGCCTACCCGTGTTCTAACTACCACTATGCCTTGTTTTGCCTTGTAACCCAGTCTGCGTGCTCTATCCAATCTGCTAGGCCTGTCAATCCTTTTGACTGTTGGCTCGGTTCTCCAAATGACCGCCTTTGCCTTCAACTCAACGGTGTTAGTTTTCCACATCTTTCTCCAGGCTCGGGCTATGTAGCGGTACATGTAGATCGCGTATAACTAGCCCCTTAATATCTGTATTTTGCCGTTTCAAAATGGGCGAATATCGAATACGATTAGAACTTAAATCCTATGGTTAAGTCCAGAATCAATTAGATCTGGTGTTCCGACTAATTTTGATTCTTGTAAAATGAAAAGGTTTGATTGAGCTGCCTTGATTGACTAATCATTAAATTACACCTCTTGTAATTTGAATAATTTTTTCAGCAATTACGATGGAGGCAAGTTCTTGCGCTTCTTTTGTTTGAGCTGCTATGTGTGGAGTTGATATAAGATTTGGCATTTCTAAGAGCTTTTTGTTAGTAGGTGGCTCCACTTCAAAAACGTCTAGAGCAGCACCTGCGATCTTGCCTGTGCTTAGAGCACTCAATAAGGCCTCCTCGTCAATTACCTCGCCTCGAGACGTATTGATAAGAAACGCAGATGGTTTCATGATAGCCAACCTTTCAGAGTTAATTAGGTGCTTTGTATCCTTGGTTATTGGAATATGGCAAGTAATAAAGTCCGAACTGGCCAACAAAGTATTCAAATCTGTAGTTATCATCCCAACCTCTCTCACGTATTCGCCACTTATGGGGAAAATATCATATCCCAATAAATTCATACGAAGACCCTTTGCAAGTCTACCGACATTTCTCCCTATGTTACCCACACCTATTATTCCAAGGTACTTGCCTTTCAATTCAATTCCCATAAGTTCCTTTTTTATCCACTTTCCATCCTTCAACGCAGAGTCAGCCTTTGGAATGCTCCTAGCTAAAGCAATCATATCTCCAATTACCAATTCGCCAACTGCATTCATAGCTGCTTCAGCTGCATTAATTACTCTGATACTCTTTGATTCTGCATACTCTGTATCTATGTTGTCTAAGCCGACACCTACTCTGGCTATTATTTTTACCTTGGCGGCAGAATCGATAACTGGTTTAGTTATTTTGGTCCTACTTCTCACAACGATCACATCATAATTTTTAGCCAAAGCCAATAACTCGTCTGGAGTTATCTCCGGTCGATAGTCAACTTTCATACCAGATTTTTTTAGAACTGAAACACCCGCCTCATCTATTGAATCACAGATAAGAACATCCCCACTAACCAGCATAAGGTTAGGCAAAGTATCGGTGATATAATTTGATTGCTCTGCCAGGAACTATCATTTATTATCGATTATTCTTCCGACTTTATTTTGTATGGGGATTGCTGGAAGATACGATCTCTCCTGTTACATAGTCAACGTAATACGACTTGTTGTCCCGGGTATCTTTAATCTGCAATGCGTAATGACTTCCACCTGTTATTGTCGGCTCCGATTTGTCCAAGAATTCTCCTATTCTATTAGACACAGAATCCAGTTGATACACTTCGCCATTGGGCTTTAAATAAACATAATTTGTCTTTAGATTAACTGAATCTGCCTGTGAAATATTAAATGCATTTCTAACTATATTCAGAGCCATCTCCGGTGGAATAGAAGTACGAATAATTGAAGGATGATTGAGAGAGTCGCGCAGCCCAAAATAAACAAAAACAGTTACAAGAATACCAATTCCCACTGTAATTGCCAAGCGTGATACTGCCATGTTATATCTTCACTTTACCATAATGGTTAGCTTTCATTTATCTTGTGTCGCGAGAAACGAAAAGAAAAGAAACGAAAAGAAAAGAAAAAAAGTAAGCCCCTGAAATTGTTATTAAATACATATTAGCTCTCTAACATGGGAAACACTCTTTTTAAATTGTTCGTCATCAATTCACTCTAATGCGTCCCCAAAATACTTTCTTTAGATAAGGCCTTGTTCAATTCTTCTTCAGTCATCAACCCCTTCTCTAAAACAATTTGCCTTATGCTTTTGTTTGTAGCTAAAGATTCCTTGTATATCTCGGCAGCCTTCATGTAACCTATGAAGGGATTCAGAAGGGTAACAAGAATTGGGCTTTTTTGAACATAAGATTCCAGCTTTTGTTCATTTGCTTTTATTCCATCAATCATATTTTTTGCATATATGGGAAGGAAATTCTTTAACATGTCAGTAGAATCAAGTACTGCTCTAGTCATTGCCGGTAACATTACGTTTAGTTCAAACTGACCTGCCTGTGCTGCAAATGCCACGGAGACATCATTGCCCATGATATTGAAACATATCATGTTAAGGCATTCTGACAACGATGGATTGACCTTTCCAGGCATTATTGACGACCCTGCATGTACCGCAGGAATTAAAATTTCGGCAAGACCTGCGACGGGTCCTGAGGCCATCAAACGTGTGTCATTTGCAATCTTACTTAACTCAATTGCGACATTTCTCAGAGTTGAAGAACACATGGCAACTTCAAACTTGCTTTGAAGTGAGAAGAATGCATTTTTTGAAGGTCTTAAACTTAAACCAGATGTCTGGGCTAGGTATTTCAAAGCAAGTTCTTTAAACCCACGGGGTGCGTTGGCACCGGTCCCTACAGCCGTTCCCCCAAGTGCTACGTACTCTAGCTCCGAACATGATTGATCAATTTTCTCCAATCCCCTTCTGAGAGAGAAGGCATACTCTGAAAATTCAGAACCGAGTGTGACTGGTATTGCATCCATCAAATGTGTTCTTCCTATTTTTATTACCTCCTTGAATTCCTCAGCCTTCTTCTCAAGAGACGAAGTTAATGTTGTTAAGGCAGTTTTAACTTCTTGAAGGTTTAGAAGTATTGCAATGTGCATAGCAGTCGGATACGTATCATTGCTTGATTGTGACATATTCACGTGATCATTTGGGCTTAAGGTCAGATAATCTCCCTTTTTCTTATCAAGAATTTCCAGGGCCCTATTAGCAATCACCTCGTTGGCATTCATATTGACAGCTGTTCCCGCGCCAGAATTTATGGCGTCTATGATAAACTGGTCCACGAGTTTGCCAGACAAAATCTCGTCTGAAGCTTTGACTATCGCGTCCGCTTTTTGCGCTTCAAGCACTCCAAGATCTTTGTTCGCAAGGGCGGCAGATCTTTTGATCATTGCAAAAGCCTTTATCATGTTAATATGAGAACGCTGTCCTGTTACATTATATTGCGAAGAGGCGCGAACTGTGAATGGACCGTAATAAGCAGAAGCAGGAACTTGAACTTCTCCAAGGGAATCAATATCCTTTCTGTACGAACTCATGACAAACGTAGGACCATGAATGGTAATAAATCAATCGACATTTGTTCAACAAATGATGTATGTTTTGCTTTTGCTATCGTCTGATGACAAAACAATAAAAATAACATCTAATATCATTTTGCCCAGGGTATTCTGCAGCTTCCAATACCTTATTGGTGAAACAAAACCAAGTGAATTCCATGGTTGCATAATGATAACTTTATCAGGATAGCGGTGAACGTGGTTCTGTCAATCTATCACGTGTATAATGTCTGCAGCTCATATAGGATTTTAAAGGAAATAGTCCTGCTGATAATGTGCCCAGAAGATTGGATTCCTCTGCATCTGAGTAGGTTGTGACTTCCCTTTTGGTATTAGCTCATAGCAGTTACATTTCACATAGAAAATATGATTGTACGTACATGACAGTAACATATGTCTCTGCTGTACTTGATAAGTTGAATACCATCTTTTACACGATTTGCGAAATTCATAGAGGATGCAATCTATGACAAATTGATATTGCTTACGCCATAAACCCAAACAATATTAAAAGTTACTAGTCTTGATCTTGGTAAAGTCAGGAACCAATAACTTAACTTTTCGAAATATCCTGATTGTCCAAAATATATGGATAGATAATATCTTAATGTAACCAAATTTAAATCGAAGAATATATCAAAAGAGGGATAGTCCACGAATAATGTCTATTCTCCTATGACCTTTACTAGAACTCTCTTATTTCTTCTGCCGTCAAATTCGCCATAAAAAATCTGCTCCCAAGGGCCAAAATCAAGTTTTCCGTCAGTTACTGCAACAACTGCCTCTCTTCCCATGACCTGTCGCTTTAGGTGAGCGTCAGCGTTGTCTTCTCCAGTATTATTGTGTTGGTAAAGATTTGTTGGCGAATGTGGTGCCAATCGTTCCAACCATTTTTCAAAATCTTTTAGTAAACCACTTTCATTATCATTCACAAAAACGCTAGAAGTAATGTGCATAGCATTAACC
>JBAWET010000262.1:0-3123 GCA_049591355.1 Nitrososphaeraceae archaeon | reverse complement strand
TTATTATTCTCACATTGTTTTACTTAAACATGTCTCAAGAGTAGTTATTGTACAATTGAACATTTGCACCCTACACTTAACCCTAACGAATTGAAATGTAATTACTGTGGTTGGAGAATTGAAGATTCCTGTCACAAGTTCGAGTCAAATTTGTTCTGTCCCACTAAAACCCACATATTCACAGGCTCTACAGAAATGAGTTCCTACTTGAAGATAATGATATCTTTTATTGTGATTTTATAATCCCATTCCAGCATAATAACATCTACTTTAAAGGTCAGACGATCTTCTACACATGATTTAAGTATAGCTCAATTAATTTCGGAATTATCATGAAAATAGTATTTCAAGATCCTACCTTTTCTTTGCAGCTATTGAGAACAATCAGTCAGACATATTACGGAGGAGCCGATATAGGAGAATGTCTTTCTACCGCATATCGTATTGAGCAAGGCAACTTTGAAAGCTGGTACTCTGAATGGTTAAAAACAGCTCAAAGAGTCCACAAGACCGCCGACGAATCCTCATTATCCGGTCATAAGGTAAGCGCAAGAGATGGATATCTTCGGGCTTCAAATTATTATAGAGCTGCAGAGTTTCTTCTTACAGATCCAGAAGATCCAAGGATTTTAGAGACTTGGGGAAGAAGCAAAGAATGTTTTAACAAGGCTGCCGAGCTTTTTTCCTTTACCGTTGAATCAATAGAAATACCATACGAAGGAACATCACTGCCAGCACACATGTACACTGTTGACGGGAACAAAAATAGAAGACCAACATTGGTAGTGCATGGTGGGTTTGATTCTACCTTGGAAGAGTTATATACGTTTGCGGCGGCTCCAGCTTTACAAAGAGGGTACAATTGTTTAACCTTTGAGGGTCCTGGACAAGGGGCAGTAATACGGAAGAAGAAAATACCTTTTAGATTTGATTGGGAGAAAGTCGTGATACCTGTGATGGATTATGCATTAGATCGGAAAGAAGTAGATGTACAAAGGATAGGTTTGATGGGTATAAGTATGGGTGGTTACCTGGCTGCCAGAGCCGCTGCTTACGAACATAGGATATCTGCTTGCATCTTATACAATGGAGTATATGATGGACATGAATCTTTTGAATCGTCATTTCCTCTAGCCCTACGTAAAGCCTATGAGAATGGTGATGAGAAGGTGGTCAATGCAGTTTTAGAAATACTAATGGAGACAGATCCTAATCTAAAGTTCAATATGAAACATGGAATGTGGACAACAGGTTCCAAAACTCCCATTGAGTTGATACAGAAAAGTACAAGCTTTACGTTAGATGGTGTTGCAGACAAGATCAAATGTCCTACGCTTGTTCTTGAAGCAGAGAAAGATGACTCATTTCCAGGACAACCACAGAAAGTATTCAATGCACTTACTTGTCCTAAAACGCATATCTTATTTACAGAAAAAGAGGGAGCTGAAGAACATTGTCAATGTGGAGCCCCAGCATTATCTAATCAGAGAATTTTTGACTGGCTCGACCAAACCTTCAAGAAAAATGGAGAATAAATACTCAATCTTTAGGGGTATTTGAAGAAATAGAAACTCACAACAGAGGGGGTCTTCTTTTCCAATCAATTCTATCACCAATCCCACCTTCATTTTTATGGCTAATTGTTGACAGTCGAAATAAGACCGATAATTCCATCCTTCCCTTCACAAAGCAAGGCATGGATAACCATAGATCACATTATCTATACTCATAGCTGTTCTTAGTCTCAATCAAAAAGTTCTGTTAAGTAAAGGGAGATAATTTGCCAAACTAGTTGGACAAACTTGCAATACACTAATTCGACATAAGTTAAATGAGTTAATCAAAAAGTCTTATTTTTCTGGCACCAACTGAACTAGCCATATAGTATTCTTTATCAATCTGAATAATATCTCCCGGAGAGATCTTACTATGAGTTCTCTTATCTCTTAGAGGCATTCCAAAGGGTCTGTTCTCTTCTTTAAACTTGAGCCATACTCTTCCTATATTCAGAATATTTTTAAACTCACATTCCCAGACTAAATCGTAAATAGTATCTAATGCTTGCCTACCAATTTTATTACTTTTTATTATAATCTCAATATCAGGCTCTTTGCAGAAGTAAACCCTTACTTTCATTTTTTTTAAATTGGTGTTCTGGCATATAGTGTTAGGATTATTCTTGACTAATTGTCAAAGATATGTGGCAGGACTGTGGTGGAAATGAATAGTAGTGGACCATATGGAAGTGATATTCCGAATTCTAGTTTCATCGCATTTATGGCAGCTTGTCTCCTATTGAATAATGCAATAAGAGAACAAATTGAAAATGCCATGACTATAACTGTAGATATAGTCAAAGATAATTTAATGCCTTCCTGTGTAGAGTCTGGTGAATTCATAGTTGCTACTAATGTCAGAAAAATTAGTGCACCGGCAATAACCGCTGCATTTATCTGAAGTATGTCCGTAACTTCCAGGTCTAGTAATCTTTTGTCACTCGCTTCCTTTTTCATAGTGCCATCAACCTAAAGGAACTGAAAAGAATAAGTTAAAAGTATCGCACCACCTTCTTAACGGCCATTTAAATAGTTACTAATTTGGTAGCCAAAGGAGCACCTACATACGAAAGACCTAATCTGCTAGGCTTTACAACTTAAAATTTATGTGTAAAGGTAGCCTTGAACTTTAAAACAGCATGAGCTGGTGGTACGCTCCCATAGTAAAGTGCAAGCAAACTTCTAGCGATGGTGTCCTGCGCATATTTTTAGGTGGTCCAGATACGATTCCAGAGTTGTAGCAGGATCACGGTAGCGTCCATACGCAATTTATGAAATTTTATTCTCTTCCTTTATTCGATTCGGAAACTATTAGCTTAGTTGTAATATGGCTAGTTTAGCACTTGCATAATAACGGAGTGAATAGTCTCAAAACCCCTGCCTGGTAGGCCTCCAATAATATATGGCATATGACTTGAAACTTAAAGGCGAATAAGGTCCAGGATGTGCATCTTATAATGTCCTATCTTATTCTTTACTTCCCAGTTGTGTTTGAAGGAGTTACTTGACCCTGAATCTCTCCGTTCTCATTAGCTTGTGTCCGAACAATAACGTAGACTGACCCAGT
>JBAWET010000261.1:0-3630 GCA_049591355.1 Nitrososphaeraceae archaeon | reverse complement strand
AAGTAGTGTCATACCTAAGAAGACTATTTACGGAAAATGTCCAAAATGTAGGACTAAGAGTCAACTTGAAGTATTATCTGGCAACCCAGGAAAAGAGAAATTCAAGTGCAATATGTGTTACCATACGTTCGGAATAGATGAACTATGAATGAACCTTAGCTAAATTGTTCTTGGAAATCTTATTTTGATGAAGTGAAGGAATAAACAACAAGATGCAGTTCCATTGAAGGGAGGGAGACTAGTTACATCATTACCACTTTATATATTCTCACAATAGGCTCAGTCACTGGTGAATAAAATGGTGACCTGTAATTCGGGATATTAGATCTAACAATCCCGTGTATTAGTACTCCTAACTGAAATTGTTTTCATACTATATTTACATTCAGCGGCAATTTTGTAAATTTTCTAACTTTGATTTGCTTATACACAAAACTACAAAATTAAAACTTCTGCCATTGTTTGTTGTGACGATTCATATGACACTGGTCCGAGCAAAAGTCGTCATCACACATGTAACAGTATACTGGGTAGTCTTGTATTTTTTTGCCACAACTACCGCATGAAACAGACATATCCATGTTATTATCTGATGTTAATACGTTTTCCTCCCTTAGAAAGTTTTCTTCATGACTGACTGAACCGTTCAAAAATTGACTTGTCTAGGATCAGATAAATAACGATTTGTTAACCCGATTGGTTTCCACTCTTTGTAAAAAGTTACAAATAACAACTAAAATATGTGAGAGCATCAATTTAAGAACATGAAGATAGGAATCATTGGGGCTGGAGATGTAGGCAGTACTTTAGGCAAAGAATGGGCTAAGAGAGGCCACGAAATTGTGTTCGGAGTTCGAAATATTCAGAGTCCTAAAGTCAAGAGTTTACTCAAAATTGCAGATTCAAATATCAAGGTTGCTACCATTAGTGAGGCGGTTTCTTTTGGTCAGGTAGTACTCCTCGCAGTACCATGGGAAGCCGTCAAAGAAACGATCGAAAATGCAGGGGATTTATCTGGAAGGATTTTGATAGATCCCATTAACCCCCTGAGTTCTGATTTAAAAGATTTGATAGTTGGACCTTCGACATCTGCCGCCGAAGAGATTGCGAAATTGGCCCAAGGCGCTAAAGTTGTTAAGGCATTTAATGCTATAGGAGCAAAGACATTGGGTAATTTGAAATTTGGTCAGTACAAAGCAGATACTTTTATTTGTGGTGATGACTCTGGTGCAAAATCGATTGTAAGAAAATTGGCTATGGAAATGGGTTTTGATGTTCTAGATGTCGGGCCTCTTTCTAATGCAAGACTGTTAGAAAATTTGGCGTTGCTCTGGATTGAATTAGCATTTAGACAGGAAATGGGTCCCAATATTGCTTTCAAATTATTGACCAGAACAAGTGGAATGTAAATGAAATTTTGAAGATGCAGCCTTCCTCAAAAAAGATGGCCTTTATTTCACAATGGAGAATTAGAACTAATATTGAGTGGTAGATTGATGTTATCTTATGCGTTGTGAGAGAATAAATAATATCATAGCTAAAGCCATCGTGGAAACCCATACAACCTTATTCCATTCGAAGATCTTTTGTCCATCTAATACGCCAAACGGTAACAAATTGAACATTGCGATCCACCCATTAAATGAAGCACCGGCAACGAAGAAATAACTTGACTGATTAAGGTTGTATAGAAGAAAGAATGTGAAACCCATGACAAGGTTTGTCAAAGGTCCTATTAGTGCTACTCTTCCAAATCGGTTTCTGTCCGTAAGACCAACCATCACTGCGCCGGGTGCTATGAATTTGAATGGAATAATTGGAATCGCAGATATAGCTGTAATTAATAGACCATATAACTGCCCACGGAACTCAGCCCAGCTTCCGTAGAATTGGGCAAGAAATTTGTGAGCAAGCTCGTGCACAAGAAATGCGCTAACGAATATTGTTATAAACTGCCATGATATGTATCTATAAGAATTTAGTGACAACCCCACCGCTGTGACCAAGAGTGTTGCAATGCCTAAGTGTAATAGTTCTGTTTTAGAGCTTTTTATTCTTATCATACTGGAAAAAGAATGTAAAGAATGCTGATTTTCATCACCAGCCTGCATTCTCCTCTGTCTGTTTTGCATATATTGCTTCAAGTTCGCACAAGAATGATTCATGGGTATTCTATGCAGATCACAGAACGATTCTCCACAATAATTGCATACAAATGGTATATTCTCGTTAATTCCACACCAATGACATTTCATTCTCTTTATGCCGTATCATTTAGGATCGAACCCATATTTTAAGGCATGACAAAGTAGATTTTAGAGAAACGCCATGAAGGACGATTAGTATTATGCTCACCGTCTGCATAGATGAATTGTCTGTCTTCAGACGGCTTAATCGATGACTCTATAGTGTTACTAAGTTTTCTGGACTTATCTGCTTGTCCTATAATATTTTTATATTTATGGGTGATTACAAAAATTTACTACCCTTGTAGTACCAATTGTTGTTCCTAAGGTCAAGAACATCACAAAAGGAATTTACTTTGGCGAGCACTGAAAGCAGATGTATTTTTATCACGGACGAGAATTTTAACTCAATATTTTCCGATGAACAGATCCGGAAATTATATGGATATCATCAAGATAGAGTATTAGTGATTTGCTGGATTTCATGTAACTTGTATGAATAAATAACTTATTGTCAGGTGGGCAAAATAGACATGGCTTGTTCTAGATTTACGAATGATAATTAGATTCCACGAATCTTATAGTCATGACATTAGTTATTCTTGCCAATCAGACACAAAACTTAATAACTAAAATTATGATCTAATAATTGATTAGTTATGGCAAGTCTTAGGAAGAAGAATCTAGACAGTCCTGATGAAGTACGCTCTTTTGATAATGGAAAGGTAGAAATTGCAAATCTAGGAGAAGTTGTTATAGGCCGTGCAACGCTTGAACCTGGATGGAGTTGGGAAAAGTGCGTAAAGCCAATAGTGAAAACAGCCAGTTGTCAAGCACCTCACACTCAATATGTCGTTTCTGGACGAGTAAAGGTAGTAATGGATGATGGAACAGAGGAAGAATTTGGCCCTGGCGATGCAGCTGTAATTCCACCTGGACACAATGCTTGGGTTGTTGGTAATGAATCGGTGGTTGCCATTGACTTTATGGGCCTGAAAGACTACGCGAAAAAGGGTTAGATCTGAACAAACAGATTAATCTTATCCAAGACAGACCGACTGGACAAGGTCCCTTTTTTATAGTATTTCTTTTCTTCTAGTAGTACATAAGGTTCCTACGGAGACAATTCCAGAGTCAAGCCCATGAGCATGGAAAGTGGACGTACGAATTCTGTTACCAAAACCAACTTCAACTCAAAGGGATTTCTGATTATCTTGACATCTGCTCATACTTCATTTCTTAGTTAGCTACAGGACATTTCGTATATTTTTGAGGAAAGATATTCGTCTTTTGAGAATCACGCTAAGGGCAATGGTCTAACTAATTTGGATAAATTCGCTCTATAGTAATCAAGTTTATCAGGATCGTATTTCTGCACTGTTTCGATCGATTCGCCATTATTCATTCTACGGGCTATTACATCTCTATGGACATAACTACTAAC
>JBAWET010000260.1:0-3254 GCA_049591355.1 Nitrososphaeraceae archaeon | reverse complement strand
GAACAAACGTGTGGCTTTTGATCACATTAAAATAATAGAAGATTATTGTGAATGGAAAACATCTAGAGGCACATTCTGGTCTTCCAAAGAGTGTGAATGACAGTGACATCCTCATAACTTTTCTGTTTAGCGTTATCTCAATCCACAAATATTTTTGTCACTTATCGTTGTGCCAACTTCTCATTGTATAGCCAACATGATTACGCCCCTTGTGTGGAATCTGAAATGCATTGTAGAGCGACTCTTGTAGATCATTCCTGAGAACTAGGCAAATTCGCCGAAAAGCTTCTAAAAAAACCAAATTTTTGAAATAAAGTTACCATATCAATTGAAAGAAATGAGGCTATAAAGGAGGCAATTGCATTGCATCCCAAAAATATCTTGATATTGGATGCACAAGTCAAATCTAGTCCTTATTTTTAGTAGACCTTAAATGGAAGTACAATATACTACTCATTGAAAAAAAATTGGAGAAAAATTCCTTCTTATATATTATAGCGTTTGTGGCTCTATGTCTAGGTTTAGGCCAAGCAGTATTCAACTTGAATCAGGCATGGGCTCTTGATATAGTCGGAACTCAAGGAAATGATGTAATTCCAGGAACCCATAATAAAGATAGTATTTGGGGTCTTGGGGGTGATGACCGCATATGGGGTAAAGCTAGTGGCGACCACTTATACGGTAATGACGACGATGACCGAGTAAAGGGAAATTCCGGTAATGATGACATCCGTGGAGGAGACGGTGATGATGTATTGGAAGGAAACGAAGGATCTGATTCGATCGATGGTGGAAAAGGTACTGATGTAATACAAGGAAATAGTGGAAGTGATGATTTAACAGGAGGGAAAGGAAATGATATCATTGAAGGGAACAGAGGAAGTGACACTATTTACGGAGAGGAAGGAAGAGACTGGATAGCGGGCAACGGGGGATCTGATTGGATATTCGGCGGACCTGGAGATGACAAGCTAAAAGGTAGGTCAGGTTCAGACAAGCTGGCAGGAGGTAGTGGCGATGATTTCATTTGGGGAGGAAAAGGAAATGACGATCTTCACGGTGGAAAAGGTGCGGACTTGATGTGGGGAGGCTCAGGGGCAAACCACTTCGATTGCGGCAGTGGGGATGATACTATAATGGACTTCGAACCATCTAAAGGTGATACAAAGGAATCCAACTGTGAAGACTTTTAATTGGGGCAAGTTGCCACAGGTGCACCTTTTTTTTACTGTTTTCAGTTCAAAATTTTTTTGTCCTTCGCCTCACTGAACCACTATTTTTAGAAAGCTCTGCCCGTCAATGTCGAGACATTTTTTATATGACTCATTATTTCTCAGTATACTTTAAATTCTACGTATCCTTTTACTTTCGTGAGAAGTATGAAAACTAGATCTTTAAATCCATTTGTAATAATTACTCTAATGGCCATAACCATCCTCACTGTAAATGGTTATCAGATGAAAGTTGCGTTTTCACAGGATGAGGAGACTCCAGATTTTGGTGGAACCAAGGCTCCCTTCACACCTTTACCAGAAGACGACAGGAGTCCACCTCCACCTCCATCGAATGCTACTAAGGTAAACGAACTTCCTAAGAGCCTCTTTGTCGAAGAAAATGACACAGATTCCGAACCATTGGTTATTGCCAATAAAACTGAACTTCTCGAAGTCCTTCCAGCCAATGCGACAAATGCCATTGAATTCATTGATTCATCGCTAAAGAATAGTACAGGCCAGGGATTATTGCCTGCAGGCGTACTGAATAATGTGACTGGCGCCGGAAATTTGAATATGAGCTCGGGGCCAACTGGCGAGAAGAGAAATATTACAACCATTTTGGATTTCTTGAACAAGGAGAATTTGACCAAGGAAATTCTTCCATTGATTTCTCCTGCTAATAAGAGCGTAACTTCTGAAGATTTAGAAGAGATGGACGAACCACAACCTTCTAACGTCACCGAAAATGCTACGACTTCAGAAGAACAACCAACTAGTGAAAATGCTACGACTTCAGAAGAACAACCAGGCAAAGATGAAGCAGTACCCCCAATCAATCAAGAGTCTGACCAACAACCTCCAGTGGCAGAAGAACAGGTAAATACGAAGATTGAAGAACCTCTTAACAACACAGAATTGGCACTATCAAACAATACAGAACAGGGACTCTTGAACAACACAGACTTGGGACCATCAAAAGACGGCAAAGAATGACCTTCTGATAGTCAAATATCGCCAAGTGAGGATTCTTTAGCAAACTTTAGGAAGCATTAATTTGGTTCAGATAACGCCCTTTACTCTGACCATCCCTGATAATTAAAAACAGAGATGGCGTAATCTCGCGTCTCTAATGAACACATTGACTTTAATCGAGTTAAGATAGTGCCCATCAATCATGTGACATACAAACCATCGAAAATAGTCATTGGTTATGGCTCGGCCATTCTGGCAGCGGGGGCTATTTTGGTTCTGTCTCCACACTAGCAAAACCGGTACTCTCTACAGTAAATACAATCGTCATTTCGTCGTTAGTGTACTTGATAGCAGGATTCACTTTCACCCCGCTTGCACAACAAGTTGGGTTTACGAAACAAACAAAAAGGTATTACTTTCTCATTTTGACAAGTGCAATACTGGGCGCGACTATTGCCCCGGTAATGTTCTTTTTGGACTTGAGCATACTTCTGCTGCCGACACATCTCTTCTGGCCAATGGAGAAACGGTATTTTCAATACTGTTTGCACTCGTTATCTTCAAAGAGAGAATGAAACCCATAGGATATCTATCCGTGGCTTTAATTCTATTCGGAATATTCATTGCGACAACGAATCTTAAATTTAAAGATTCCATACTTAGATTGGATTCAGGCAATCTTCTTGTGATAGGTTCTACAATACTTTGATTGGATAACAATATCGGCAAAATAGTCACAAAACAAATAGACGTGTCTAGACTAATTCAATTAAAGGCGTTAATTGGTGGTTTCATCCTATTACTATCGATTATTGTATTTGGTGTCCCATTTAGTATTTAACCTACTCAAATAATTTCTATAATAATTCTAGGTGTCTTTGGATTTGCTATTTCGCTCTATCTATAATTGCACAGCATAAAGAGAATAGGAGTTGTAAAGGCATCTTCCATTTTATCACTGTCCGCAGTTTTTGGGTGTGTGTTGGCAGGAGTATTTCTAAACGAAGCAATAAGTGTCTTCCAGATAGTCGCTATAGCAATAGTGTTACTTGGAATACATATCGT
>JBAWET010000259.1:0-2931 GCA_049591355.1 Nitrososphaeraceae archaeon | reverse complement strand
AATCTCTGGATCTACATTGTCAGTAGATATCGTCATTTCAGGAAGGTCTGTCATAAGATTCACTAAAAGAATCTGTTTTGGAAGTAAAGGAAGGAACGGCAAGAACAAAGAGGCGCCAGCCATACTGAACATATTCCCGAAATTGGCGCTTGTCGCCATGAAGACATATTTCAATGTGTTGGCAAAGGTCCTTCGGCCTTCTTGAACTCCTTTTACAAGGACGCCCAAGTCTTTCTCGAGGAGAACAATATCTGCAGCTTCCTTTAGTACGTCAGCAGCAGTATCAACGGAGATACCTGCATCAGCAGCATGGAGAGCTGAGGCGTCATTAATTCCATCTCCCATATAGCCAACAACATTTGCGGCTGTTCGTCTAAGAGCCAAAATAATCCGCTCCTTCTGATTTGGTTCAATTTCAGCAAAGATATCAATGTCGTTGACCAATTTTGTCAACGCTTCAGCGCTAATGTGATTAAGATCAGACCCTACAAGGATATTAGGATTAGATAGCGCTACAATTCGTCCAACATAAGCAGCTACATGCTTGTTGTCTCCCGTAATCAGCTTAAGAGATATCCCGAGCTTCTTAAGTGCACTTATAGATTCTGTCACTCCAGGATTGACGGGGTCAAAAAGTACAATAAAACCGGCAAAAGTCATATTGATCTCATCCTTTTTGCTAATGGAACTACAAGAGTGATCCATCAATCTGTAAGATACACCTAATACTCGAAAGCCTTTTCTACCTAATTCCTCATATCTGCTCTGGATTTCCTCTTTTACTTTAGATATTTCTACTACTTGCCCGGAGGCGCTTTCGGCATTAGAACATACAGAAAGCACATTATGAAGTGCCCCTTTTGTTACGATTATGTGGGATTCATTTGAAGTAACAAATATGGTCAATCTCTTTCGGATAAAGTCGTATGGAAGTTCATCTAGTTTAAGATACGACGATGTGTCAAACTGACGAAAGTCTTTGATAGCCTTATCAATAGGATTCACAAAACCTGTCTCATAGAAAGCATTAAGATAAGCATACAGCAGAACCTTTTCACTTTCGTATCCTTCTACATTTATAGCTGAATGCAACTTTACTTCTCCAGTAGTTAGAGTTCCTGTCTTGTCTGAGCAAAGTATGTTCATACTACCCAGATTTTCTATTGATGCAAGTCGCTTCACAATTACCTTTTCTGCTGCCATCCGCTTTGCCCCATGAGCTAGATTGACACTTATTATTGCGGGTAGTAGCTGTGGTGTTAATCCAATAGCTAATGCTAAAGAAAAAAGAAATGAATCCAATACAGGCCTATGAAAGTATATGTTGATTACAAGAATAGAAATTACTAACATCAAGGTAATTTCCAAAAGAAAGTAACCAAATCTCTTTACTCCATGTTCGAATTCCGTTTCAGGAGCTTTAAGTTTGAGTCTTTCTGATATATTTCCCAACTCCGTGTTTGCTCCAGTACGAGCTACGAGTGCGGTTGCTGTACCACTCACGATAAACGTGCCCTGAAACAGGGAATTTGTTCTCTGTCTGAGTGTACTTTCTTGTGATAGCGAGTTGACTGATTTTTCTGACGGATAGCTTTCACCTGTTAGTGTTGCTTCGTTCACAAACAAGTCCTTACATTCCATGATGAGGCAATCCGCAGGCACACTGTCCCCTGACTTGAGTACGACCAGGTCACCTGGAAAAACATTTTCAGAAGTTATTTCCTGTAATTTCCCATCCCGGATTACTTTGCATCTTGGTTTTACAATCGCTAATAATTTGTCAACTGCGTCTGTAGCCCCCTTTTCTTGCCAGAACCCAAGTATTCCACTTATGATGACGATCACGATTATAATTAATGCGTCCTCCTCTTCACCAATAAAAAATGAGATTGCGGAAGTGAAGATGAATATGATTATGATGGGACTTTTGAATTGAGAAAGCAAAAGTGAAAGTGAATCTTTTTTCTTGGCAGTCTTTACAAGGTTTTTACCATATCTAGTCAGTTTTTCTTTTACTTGTACAGATGTCAATCCATATTTATGGTCGGAACAAAGTCGTTGGACAAGATCTGCTGCAGACACATTCCAGAATTCTTTTTCATAGTAAGAATGGGTCATTGTATCACTAGCAGGATCTGTAAGATTCAGTAACGAAGCAATGCTATTTATAGGTAAATGTGACCAATCTCCATAGAATCTTGTCTGTAAACTAATCAAGCTGTAATTAATCAAGCATCTATAATGATGGACTTGTACCCATCAGACAGCCAAAAATTACCCCAGATAGTCACGTTTAACGATCTTCGTTCTTTCCACCGAGAGTGACTTTAAAATTCTGTACCTTGAGCCAGAATGACCTATTTTTTCTTGATGTGTCTTCATGGGACGATGCATTCGTGAGCATAATGCCAATGAAAAAATCATGACACTATAAGTTGCTATAACAAAACCAAAAACTGATTTCTCAGAGTGCCTATAAATAAAACACTTTATATAATGTTTAGAAAAAATGTACGACTTTCTTGCGGACGAATCCAGCCACTTGGCGAAGTAACTACTCTTACTGTATGGGGTTCAATTATTGAAAGAAGTAATGTAATGAACAATCGGCATGTTTAGGTCAATGTTTGATACTGGAATTGTTAGTCGCAAGTACTACGAATCCTCCACCAATTAAGAGATGACCCATATCATGGTCATTGCCAAGATATGTTCCTTCTTCTGTGAATCCTACAGAAACTAGCATTGTCGTAATTAACAATACTGCCGCGATAGGTAGTACTTTGTTGTTATGCATTAGTTTTGTAAATAGGGTAGCTAGGCTGTACATTTGACTACTCAAGGGCCAAAGTTGTATGAGGCTTATACGATTGCAGTGACATGCAATGCAATCATAGGTGGGGGAGACATGTTACCATGAGGCGACAAGAG
>JBAWET010000258.1:0-8927 GCA_049591355.1 Nitrososphaeraceae archaeon | reverse complement strand
CAATAGTGGCAGCAGTTCTGACGCTTCCGACACTGCCGGAACTGATAACCAGGCTGATGCTGGTGGCGCATCCGATTCAACAGATACTGGCGATATGAGTTCTGACGGCGGAGGCTTTGACGGCGGAGGCTTTGACGGCGGAGGCTTTGGTTTTTAGAGATATAAGTCAAGCAATCCACGAAATTCAATCAGCTGAACTTTATAATAGATTTATCATACTTGGCTCTGCTTGATGTGTTGATCTTCGTGTTCCTTCCTATAGAATTAGTGTAAATAACGAGTCTTCTATAATACAAGAATTCTATATAAGGATCCTACAATCACAGTAACAATTGGAAAAAAACAATAGTTGATGTCTTCCGTCATTCATGATTGAAATGCCTGATTCACGATTAAATCAACATAAATGTCATCTCCAAAACACATATTGGCATAACAGTAGAAAACACGTATACAATTAGATTATTATCGTAGAATATGTTTAAAATATTCTAGTTTTCTTAGTTGTCCTGTGTCATTAGGAGCAAAGTTGAGCGGAGAAAAAAGGTATAGGATAGCTTCATTTTTACCAAGTTCGACCGAAATACTATACGAGGTTGGCGCAGGAGATCAAATAACAGGAGTAACACATGAATGTAACTACCCTGATGACACTAGGAGCAAACCGCGGGTTATAAACTCTGCATTTGATCCTGCCAATATGACTAGCAGAGAAATCGATAATGCAATAGTGGGATTAATGAAGACGGGGGGAGATATTTATACTGTAGATGAAAAAGAATTAAAAGAATCCAGACCAGATCTCATTATTGCCCAAGGTGTTTGTGAAGTATGTGCACCATTTACCAAAGAAATAGATCGTGCAAAATCTGTATTAGGATATGATCCAGATGTACTGGTTCTTGATCCTCATGATCTGGATGATATCTTGACAAGTATAATGGATGTAGCAAAAAGAGTTGGGAGATTGGATGAAGGTACTAAAGTAATAGAATCATTGCTGAATAGAATAAATGACATAAAGAGGAGGGTAGGAGAAAGAAGGACCAAAAGCAATGATTTTGCAAATACCAAAAAAAGAGACGACCCAAATATTATTTGCATAGAATGGATTGATCCTTTCTTCAGTGCCGGACATTGGATTCCACAGATGGTAGAAATCGCAGGGGGTCATAACGGATTAAGCATTAGAGGACAACCATCCCGTCGTATCTCCCTGGAGCAAATTGTCGAATTTAATCCGGATAAAATAATTCTAATGCCCTGTGGGTTTGACGTAGACAGAACCTTAAAAGAGGCAAAGTTACTAGATAATCTTTCTAAATGGAACTCCTTAGAGGCTGTACAAAGGAATGAAGTTTATGCCGTAAATGCAAATGCGTATTTCAGCAAGCCAGGACCAAGAATAGTTACAGGATTATCTATACTTGCGAAGATATTTGACCCAGCAAGTTTTGCAAATGTTAATTTGCCCCCAAATTCATTCACCAAAGTAATAAATAGTTAGAAGCGAAGCTATTGGGATTTAAATCTATTAATACTAGTTACAAATCTTGTTGCCATTGCAGCTTGAATCCAATGTCAACTCCAATGCACAATATCAGTTATGTCATTCGCTTCAGTATTTGATGTTTGTAAATCATTGCATTCACTATTGTTTGAGCCGGATAGGCCTGCGTCCTCGCCTAGAATTTACTCTATTCACTTTAGAATAACGCAAATACGCCTGTAATACTGTTGTTACTAAAGGAAAAAATACTAAAAGAATTAGTACTGTAGAAAAAATCAGAACCTTTAACGTACTTAGATCAATTCTAGTAATGATCTCGGACTCGTTTCAACGGTTTTTGAGCTTTTCAGTATAGATAAGGTAAAATTAGTCCTCGGATTTTAATGTCGTCATATGTTCAATCCCTTCTCTGCTGCAGTTACCGCTGCTGGATTCGCAGTCAACGCTGGCTCAAAGGTTATCCAGATTGTCGGAAAAAGGTCTAGCAAGGCGAGGTTAGACCTAAACCATATCAGGGGGATCAATCCGATTTTAATTCATTGTTTTATCGCAGACACAAATTCACCAGTAGTTCATCCGGACGGAAGAGGCTACAAAATACCATACTTGCTAAATAGAGTGGCGATAAAAAATAACGGGAAGCTACCTGCTGAATTTTGTGAAGGGTATCTCGCAAAAGATGATAAGAAAGACAAGGTTTCTTGGGCTGTCCCATCTGAAAGGGTTAGAACTTCAATACAGCCAGAGTCAACAAAAGAATTAGAGATAGCTGCGATGCTTTATTTGAATCCTATTGAATTCAACAGGGTAAATCAGACACTCTTTGATACTAACCAATTCCGAGAAGTTGTGATACAACTAGGCATACCTTCCATTATCTCTCCAACGCAATCTGGAATTCAGATTGCGTTGTCTTTAAATAGACATATTCAGCCTGGTAGATACACTATCAAGATTAATTATGTTGATCCCGAACCATTGCGAGTTCCAATTATCATAAATCCACAAATGGACGAGCGAGGAATTTTCATAACATTAGCCGACAAGTAGATTGAAGTATGAGATCCCCGAACCATTGAACTAACGTAACTTGGTAGGATAACGATTTAAATATCATAAAAGGTTGTGTAGAATTCATATTACAGTATGTTTGACATTCATTGAATATTCATTGAGGATATTGTAATGTAAGATTAAGAGAACTTTCCTGTAATTAGATACAATCGATGCAAAATTGATCGTTATTTTTAGAGCCATGGTTACTCTGTCTTAGTCGAAATTATTGTCCCGGTGACGTCTGTCTTGGGTTCTTGCGCATAATATGATGAGTGGATCCTAAACGAAATAACTAGGGTTGAAAGGACTCTTAACTCGTATGATCGTTATTCGGTAATTGGAAGGATAACAAAACCTAGTTCTAGTTGGAAAAATAGGAGAAAGAATAGTTTCTCTACTCTTCAAGTTCTGTAATTCTTTCGGCAATTCCTTGAACTTCTTTCTCAAGATCATCTTTGTATTCCTTAAGCAAAGTAATTCTTTCTTCTTTTGTTAGGAAGTTCCTTGCCCCTTGAATTCCTACTCCACAACATCCTTGTCCCATACAATCACCTCCATTTCGATCTCTATCATATCGGTTATACGATATATAAACATGGATGTATTTATATATATCGGATGTCCAATATTTAATATGCGAAGGCTTGGAGAGGAATGCTGCGATATGAGAGGGTTGTTAGGGTTTCTGATTCTCTTTTTACTGTCAAAAAATTCAATGCATGGCCAAGAAATAGCCAATGAACTAGCAAAAAGGAGAGGTGAAAAACCAAGTCCTGGAACTATTTATCCTGCCCTTAAAGGTCTTAGAGACGCGGGGTTTCTGAGCGAGGTGAAGGAAGGCAAAACCATTACGTACAGTCTTACACCGAGAGGGAAAAAGGCCCTTGAAATAGCCAAAAGAAGGTTTACCAGAACTTTTTTGGGAGTGCTTACATGATTTTCAAGAGCTCAGAAACAGAAAGTATCGTCATCAAGATCAGCCAATCCACTAACTTGAAGACATAAGTTAATTGAGAGAACTGTCCAAATTAACAATGTAAGGCCAAGGAATAGATCATTTTACATTGAGATCATAATGCCGAGATTTCAAGGACTGTATCTCATCTGTTATCCAACTTTTTGAAGGAAAGCTAAACCTTAAACGTTGCAGATTTGTAAGGAAACCCGATTCATGATTTTCGCAAAATAAAAATAAAACTCACAATGTTATCTACTATCGAGTAACACATAAAGTAGTTGGTCTGAAACAAAAATAAAAATTATTGACGACTTTTATTTTTTAGTGTACTAATTATGGTACTATTTCTAAGAGGGCGTTGTTAATGTTCTGTACGTTGTTAACGCATGACAGTGTATTTTCATTTGTGTTATCATGGCTGTGGTCGTCATTTTCATTTTCAATTTCACACTCATTCCTGGCGTATACTTCTTGATCTACGTTGTCGGTGTTGCAGTTGTTATCGCCATTCTTTTCACAATGCTTGTTGTTATTGTGGTTATGATGGTCATGACTTCCTCCTGCGAGGACGGGTGTTGCAGTAATCCCTATAGTCATTAAGACTACTGCTGACAAGATTGCAAAGAGTACTCCATTTGATTTATTCATGTTGAATCCACCATTCTGAATATCACTTATCTAAGGTGTCATGCTGTCCATAATAACAAATAAAACAGATTCTGTACCAAAACAAGATGCTGAATTTGGTTCTGTGAATCCACTACAAATTATCTGCTACTGTTATTTACCAAATTACGTACTTGGTATTAAACTTAGTAATATTTTCCTTCTAAACATTTTGCGATACTACTTAGATATCATTAGTTATTGTAAGTCAACTATTAAACTATTTTCAGGATGGTTTTGAATATTTTCATTACGTGCAAAGATGTGACTATTTGAGTACCCGTAGAATCTTTTGCTTGACATTATTCTATACATTTATTCTTAATTTTAAAGGTACTCCAGCCACTAAATTTATTTTTTTAAAAATTTCTAATCCTCGTTCTCAAATTTTTTGGGAAGGGAGAAAGCTATTAGGGTCAGGGAACATCTCCCACGCTGCTGTATGCCATAATCACAATTTCATGTTAAGTTAATATCTGCCCCAAGGATCTTGTGCCTCGATTCGTACTGGCCCACTCCTAGTCCACAACGGTAAAACGACAGCGACTTCCTTATTGAATATTCCAATTAGACCAGATAAAATTAGTAATTTTACAAAAATAAATTGAAATTGCTTATTTTAATTCCCGCCGCACCTATCACAACTTTATTCTCATATTCAAAGGTGCCTGGAACTACATTACCTAACTTCTTTTTGTCATCTATCTGATGTTATCAAATACTACAAGTTCTTCATTCATTTGATTACACATTTGTAAGAGTCTGATTCCTTTTTCGGTTGTTTTGTAGATTGCCCGCCCTTCTACGTAATCAATTAGCCCTTTTTCCAATAGCATTGAGAGATATTCTCGTAATTGTGCGAACGACAGATATGCCTTATACATGATTTTAGTCTTCGTTGCTCCGCCGTTTGCCGCTTCCAAGATCAATCCGGTTATATCAGTTCTACTTCTATATTTCATTCGAATCATAACACACTAATTTATCGAGTATTTATTGGTGACCTTCATTTGTTACTTACTCTGTATCTATTATTATCTAACAAAGTTAGTTCTAATCTTTTAATACAAATGATCAAAGACAAAATGCGAAGTACCGACCTGTTATCCCCTTAAAGCCAGCAATCAAGATAGAATCACAAAGATACTATACCTGAGGATAGATGCGTTTCCCATCATGAATCTCATTACCGTGCACATACTAGGAAATGGAAGAAGAATCGTCTCTCACCTCGGATGATGATTATGCGGGAGGTACTCCGCAACGTAGTTCATAATAGCGTGTCGCGACCACGACCTCAGCAATTGTCTCAAATCGAATGTTTTTAATTTGATTATTCAATGGACACCTTTTCATTTTTGCCAAGTTCCAAGGAATCACATCACCGGCAAGCTCCAGTATATATGTGAGGAAACTATTGCAACAAATCCTAAAGGCAAAGCAAGACAATTACAATTTTAGTCGCGTTTCAACATTTTTTAAGGTATATTGCGTAACTAGATGGTAGGCTTATTCAATGCCGTCTTACGGATTACTCACCAATCCATCGAATGAAATATTGAGTGAAATATGTAAAATATATGATCTAGATTTTGACTTTGTCGAGATAGGAATAGAAGGACCAGAAGGTAATCCCACTGTAATTAACAAGAAGAGGTATGAAATTTCAAAGCTGCTTCGGAGTTTCAAGCATAAAGCTATCGGTCACACAGCCTACTGGTTAGATTTGTGCTCAGACTATGACTATGTTCGACATGCTTGGATTCTTGAGTCCCTTAGGGAAATTCGAACAGCAAAATCGATAGGTATAGATCTCATAAATTTCCATGCAAATCTCAATGGTATGTTTTATGGAGAAAAAAGACAGGCCCTCTTGAATAACCTGATCAAAAGTCTTAGAGAAATCGTAACGTATGCTAAAAAGTCAAAAGTGAAGGTGATGTTAGAAAATGTCCCAATTTCAAATGGGATACACAATATAGATGAATTTAAATATATTATCGATAATGTCGCTTCATTATTTGTTCATCTAGATATTCCTCATGCTTTTACATCGGGAGGAATGAGGTCAGTATTTAATTACATAAATAAGTTTGAAGAAAAAATAATTCATGTCCATTGGCATGATAATCATGGAAAACGGGATGAGCACCTTCCAATTGGTGAAGGTTTAATAGATCATGTAGAAACAGTGAAAGCACTAAAGTATATTGATTATGATAGAACAATTACTTTGGAAGTTTTTACAAATAGTAACGATGCTAAATCCTCTGCAAATAAACTCAGGACCATCTGGTCATCAGAATTGAATTGATCTATTCATACGCCATAGGCGTATCGAGACATTCGTTCACTATAGTTTCCTTTGAATAGTAACTATATTTTGTTGTTTGATTGCTTCCATCAATCTCGATTTATATCTGGAGTTACGTGGTCTTGTTCTCAATCTATAGCCGCAGCAGGGACAAAAAAATCCTTCCCACTTTATGAATATCTCACATACTTGACAACGTTTATGCCCGACAACATACCGACCAACTCCAATTGGCTTTAGTGCTTTATGACGAATGCAAATGCCTTTACATGTCAAATTTTACCAATTCCTAACCTCTAGTACTAAAGGCAAATAACACTTCATCTAAGACACTTACCACAAAGAGATTTTACCATATGATCCTCTCTTATCCAATATCTTGCTTTCTTATATATAACCACTCTAATTCCAACCTAACAAAATACATCATGTTTAAGCTGTTTAAAGAGTTTGTCTAAGAAGATCTCGGTGACAGGACAAAAATGAAAATACTATCCTACCCGTGGATAGCTCTTTTAAACTATTGCAATGTTAAATAAGTTTCTGATTATGAAAAATTCCTGATAATCGCTTAGGAGAGCGAAATAATCTATCCAAAGTGTGGATGATAAATGAAGAGTGGGATAAACCTTTGTCTAAAGCCAGCGGTCAATGCCTCGAATGATTAACCTTCATTATCAATACTAGAACAATCGTAAATAAGCGATTTTAAATGAAATCCGCCGCAACTGATTTGCATTTGTTTGAAATAATGTTGTAGTTTAGGAAATAACCAAAATAATTCCTTGACAAACCGACCATATTCTGTGTAATATCCCTAAACATTATACTACAATCCAAAACAAATACAAATCTACCATCATCGAGCTTTGGTTAATGAAAAACATTCAATATAGTTTATCATTATCTATGCGATTTCTCGACACAATCCTAATAGTGCAGCTCACTCTTGTTCTGATCTATGAGAGTCCACGATGAAACTAGTCTAGGCAAGGAATTAATTGACATAATCGTCATTCATGAGTGTGAGACGCCCTATGATTTAGTGTCAATTAAAAAAATTGGACATGCGAACACAGTATGAAAAGGAAGAATGTAAGATCAGTATCGGTCTTAGAAATATTAGCCGCAATTGGTGATGAAAAATCATTAAACTTGTTTAATCTCATAGCAGCTAAAGGAATATCCATTGATGATCTTTCGGATCAACATGAGATGTCACGTAAACAATATTACTTGAGAATTTCCAAATTCATAGAGACAGGTATGATTAAACGTAAAGACGGGATATACATTCTCACCCTGTTTGGAAAGGTGATTCATGAGGTACAATTGATACTTTTGGAATTAATTAAAAGTCATTGGCAACCTGAGGCCGTGGACAGCTTAGACTCGATGAAGGAAAACACAGGCAGAGAATGCAAGCAAGTATTTGAGGATCGTTTGATTGAGAACGCAGCAATGGTGCCCATTACTTCGACTATCGTTAGTTCAGGGGTAGTGAAATAGAAAATCGCAAGGAAGATAGCCAGTCAAACAAATGCAGTTTTGCCAAAGTGAATTTAAAATAATGTCTATGGGTGTGGTGAAGGCTAGAAGTTTAATTCTCACACATTATTCTATTGCCAGTTTTTGTGAACATATACACTTTGTTCTGATTTATTCCCACCCTGACTTCCTTTCCGATTGTGAGATTCTCTGACTTGGGGTTTACATTAGAAATTTTTATAGATTCTCGCCCTATCCTTACTTCTACTATTGACTCATCACCAAGCATTTCCATAAAAGATACTTCACCTATCAACTTCAATCCTTCAAAATCTTGATCCGGTTTCAAAATTTGGAGATCTTTTGGTCTTACTCCAAGGATAAATGTTTGTTCCTTGAAATTACAGAGTCTGTCTGAAAACGTATGCGGAACTTTGAGCATAACGTTACTATGCATTGTACCTTCGTTGCCACTGGCAAATATAAAGAAAATCTGGGAGGTCTGTCTGACCAAGCTACACTCTAGAAAGTTCATTGGGGGCATTCCTATGAAACTTGCCACAAACTGATTAACAGGGTTGTTATATATTTCATCTGGATTACAAAGCTGTTGTAGTTTTCCTGACTCCATCACCCCTATATTGTCAGCCATGCTCATTGCTTCTACCTGATCATGTGTAATGTATAGTGTAGTAATTTGCAATTTCCTTTGTAGTTTCTTAATCTCTACCCGCATATCAGTCCGTAATTTAGCATCAAGATTACTCAGCGGTTCGTCCATTAAGAAAATCCTTGGTTTTCTAACGAGTGCTCTACCGAGTGCAACTCTCTGCATTTGGCCCCCACTAATCTCTCGTGGTTTTCGGTTAAGAAGATGGCCTATATTGAGAAGTTCTGCTATATTCATAACCTTTTCGTCTATTTCGTGCCGTTCC
>JBAWET010000257.1:0-3193 GCA_049591355.1 Nitrososphaeraceae archaeon | reverse complement strand
TCCAGTTATGATCTCAATCTTAATTAAAAAATCGTTTTTGTAGACTCAGAATTATTTTTCAGTTAAATTCTTATTTTTGCAGACGGGATTGTATATCAGTAAGATTCGAATTGTCAAAGGGTGCGTTGAACGACTGGATTAGTTTAGTCGTAAAATATAGCAGTAAATGCAAGACGTGCAGCAAGGCTATATTTAAAGGGGAATATGCAGTATGGTCTAGGTCAACTCAATCTATAAAGCACATCGAGTGTCATTCAAGGGATCTTGAATCCCTGACGTCGCCAGATTCTATACATAATATACAACTAAAATGTGCGATATGTAATCGGCCTGCGGGTTGTCCCGAATGTGAATTTGAACAAGATTGTGATCGTATGAAAGTATCACAACTTTGCATCTGTGAAAAATGCTACCTTGATGAGAATGCTTTAGAAATGTATCATCATGCAGTATCCGATCTGCTTTTTAAATCCGATTCATCTAAAAGAAATTAGTCATAAGTAAGTAAACCCACGGTTACTGAAGGAGATACTTGATGACAGAAATTAAAGGAGAACCAGAGATTGACAATGTGGAATGAGAACAAGCCATTGCTTTCTGGATACTTCTTCAGGGGACTCATTTGTCTACTAACATCTAAGGCAGTAAGATTGAAAGCGTTTTTAATCACCTAAATAATGCTTTTCCAGATGCAAGAAATAAAATATGGGCAGTTCGGAAAAATATTTAAACTGCCAAGGGATGTTAATCTCCATCGGTGTCTCACGTACTTTGTGGAGCTAATCGCATAAGTTCAGATTTCTTGGCAATGCATGACAACGAACTATCTTTTGCACAGGCCGCGTGCCGTGGAATGTTAAGAAGAACCTTGAGTTTTCAAATAAGTTGAAATACTGCATTATATTAATGACCAAACTAACAATTGCTTAAGACAGTAAAATTTTCAAAATCATCTGCTATCTACTTCCTTCTTGTCTTCGCACCAATAGCAGTTGTTCTTAACTTAGTCGGTGCGGATCATTTAATTTTGTTTGCAATGGCTATAATCGGTTTAATTCCTCTTGCAAAATTAATTGGTGATTCTACAGAACATCTCGCAACTCATTACGGCGCAACTCTTGGATCTCTACTCAATGTAACCTTTGGAAATGCGGCGGAAATAATAATATCCGTTGTCGCTATTAATGCGGGCCTAATAGAACTTGTAAAAGCATCAATTACAGGTTCAATTTTAGGAAACATCATGCTAATATTTGGTCTAAGTTTGATTGCAGGTGGAGTTAAACACAAAGAGCAGATATTCAACAGGGAAAACGCCGGATTACAATCTTCTCTAATCTTCCTGGCAATAATAGGTTTGGCAATTCCCACTATTCTGTCAACCACGGTTCTGAAACCAATAGATCTTGTAAGTCAAGTTAAGTTACAAATCTTAAGCGACGTCCTCGCAATCGTATTGATCTGTGTTTATGTTGCGGGAATATTATTTACATTTTTCACACATAAACATCTTTTTGTAGCACCTGGGGGCGCAGATGAAGTTTTAGAAATGAATCATAATCGATGGAGTAAGAGAAAATCTTTTCTCATATTGGGTGCTAGTATGGTTGGAGTAGTCGCAGTAAGTGAGATCTTGGTGGGATCTGTTGAAGAGACAAGCAAACAATTTGGATTTGGTGAGTTGTTTGTTGGAGCGATTATAGTAGGAATAGTAGGTAACGCTGCTGAACATAGTAGTGCGATCTTGCTTGCAAGAAAAGGAAAGATCGATTTATCAATAGGAATCGCAGCAGGATCAGGCACACAGATTGCACTTTTTGTCGTGCCAATTCTTGTCATGGTGGGAATTATTCTAGGTCAACCATTTACGCTAGAGTTTACCCTATACGAGTTAGCAACATTATTTCTTGCTGCAATCATAATGAATTTAATAGCTCATGACGGGAAAAGCAATTGGTTCGAAGGAATAATGTTAACGGCGGTATATTTAATAATTGCAATCGGATTTTACTTTATTGGCTAAATTGAAATCACAATTTCTTTATCTTCTCGAAACCGTAACCATATTGAATACTTATCTATTAAGACCATACTTCAAACTATTATAATAATCAACAGGACATTAGAGCAAGAATAACTGGATTGAAGTTAAATTACCACAATAGGAGATCGGTGAAACCGCTCAAGAATAAAGTCACAGGGAGTAGAGGACTTACGATCGTGATTGGGAGGTCATCAGCAGTTATTATATCCCTATTTAATGCAAGCTTATATCAAGTCTCAAAAGTAAAGTTGTCCCTAAAGTGAAGACAAGGTGATCAATTGTAATCTTCTAAAACTAAATCAAATTTGTGTAATAAGATAAATAATGAAGATATATGTTATTTAGGACAAAGAAAGATAAACAACCCTCTAGTATAATAATAAGGTCTATGCATCTGTTCAAATCACGATATATGCAGTTCATCCTAATGATATTCCATTTCGTCCCATCCGATTGAAATGAATTCCACGTTTGCCTTTATTCTTACCATCGGTCTGGTTATCTTTGGCATCACAACGATTTTCCGACCTATGGAAACAGTATATGCAGATACGCTAAGAAGTGCATTGCGCCAGAAAATTGGAAACTATGATGTACAGCTCAGCACCGCACCTGTTAATCCAATAGCTGGAAAGGAAGCTATTATCATGGTCAGAATTAGTAGCACTAGCGATGATTTTCCAATAACTGATATTCCTATCGTAATAAGAGTTAGTAGAGATAACGTCGAATTGACCAGAACGAATCCTATTTTCATTTCGGGTGGCCATTACAAATATTCTTACATGTTCAAAACACCCGGGGTATACGGATTTGACATAGATCTATTAAACAACAGTCTAGCAGTTGATTCGCAAACCAATCAACAAGCCACATTTGAATTTCCAATACAGGTTTCAGATTTTTCTTCACTTTCCTTGACTTCAATTCTTGGGCCACTAGTACTTTTGATTGTCATTTTAGGAATGGGATTCTTTGCTATTAAATACCGTCACAGATTGTATAGACTTAAAAATACAAGCACAAGAAAAACTTCTAGTAAATGAGGACAATGGCTGTTATGCATATCATAGTATAAAACAAAGAGGATGATTCTATCATTGAATTATTTCTACTACAATAAAAACCAAGTCGCAAGAACCGTCATTC
>JBAWET010000256.1:0-1811 GCA_049591355.1 Nitrososphaeraceae archaeon | reverse complement strand
TAACAATATTGAATTTTCTGATAGTGTATGTACATGCAATAAATGTAATCATAATATGACTCGAGATTGCACAAATGAAAATTGCAAATGCTGTAAAAAAGAAGATCACATGATGGTAATGGATGGTATGGAGGCATTTGAACCAAATAACCACACAGGCCGGACAGGCCAGGGGATATCATAATGTAACCGAAGTACTCTTGGGTCTTCTATTGGCAAAATTAATTGATTGTCCAAGTTTCCATCTAAGAGTATGTTCTTCTTGCTTCGGAAAAATAAATGAGTAGGGCTACCTATGTTCTACTTTACTTGGACTTTAGTTTCCTCATCGACTTTCGTTGCCATTTTTTTAGGAAGTGTTATGTGAAGAATACCATGTTCCATTTTTGCATCTATTTTTGAAGGAATAACTTCCTCTGGAATAGGTATATGCCTGTTGAAGGATTTGTAAGCGCGTTCGTTGTACACATAATTCCTGCCTTTCTCCTCTGTCTTCTTTTCCTGCTGTCCCGAGACTTCAAGATGGTTTTTGGTGGCCTTGATGTCTATCTTTTCCTTTGGAATTCCCGGAACTTCCAATGAAATCTCGTACTTCTCGCCCTTATCAACCATGTCACAAAGGGGTGTCCTGGTATCAACCTCAGTTAGAAATGATGGTAGTCTCCACTCCCAAGAAGTCGGCCACGATGGTGCAACAAGTGAATTCTCTATGTCTCTTCTAAAGCTGTCAAATATGTCTTCAAAGGACCGTAACGTAGGCCTTGGTCTTCCGTTATCAAACTTTGTAATTTTAGATGTTTCTGATGTCATCAACGTATCATCTACTATATTTTATTTTAGGACGACGTATGCAGTGCACTGCAGTATATTCAGAATGAAGTCCCTGCATGACTGCTGAAATAATTTGAATTTGCAAAAAAGAAACCCATCAAATTCATACTAATTGCCAATACAATATCGCCAAGTAGGTCAAACTAAAATCTCTGGTATAAGGACGACTATTTCAAAGATGCTGTAGGGGAACCTAATCACGAAGCGAATCCGAATTAGAAGTTATGTAATGCACCGTACTCGCACTAAATATAACGACACGTATCGCACATTTCAATATGAAATTGCAAAATAACGAGACTGGGCCTGTAAGTGGCAAGAATATATGTGCGGCGAGAATTCATAAATATGGCTCATCTCTTGTAGTCGAGGACATTCGGAAACCATCTGTTTCATCACCCGAAGAGGTTTTATTGAGAGTTGGAGCTGCTGGACTATGTCACTCTGATCTGCACTTAATTAATGGCGACTGGCAGAAAAACCTACCAATCAGCTTGCCTAAGACTCCTGGCCATGAAATAGCAGGCTGGATTGAAGAAATTGGTTCTTCGGTTCCTGAAAATATGAGAAAGGGAGATTTAGTGGCAGTTTTTGGAGGTTGGGGTTGTGGCTTCTGCGTCCATTGTAAGGGCGGGGATGAGGAAATGTGCATAATGCCTAAATGGCCAGGTCTTTCTCAGTATGACGGAGGTTTTTCGGAGTTTCTGTTAGTACCGTCTTACAAATTTCTGGTAAAGCTTGATGGACAAAGCGATTTGAAGCCAGAAGAGCTTGCTCCTTTAACTGATGCTGGGCTCACACCATATCGAGCCATTAAGAAAGTACGACACATTCTTGGACCAGGTAAATACATTGCTGTAATAGGAATAGGAGGACTAGGTTCTTATGCCATTCAATACGCAAGAATTTTAGGCTCTGGAGCGAGCGTTGTTGCCTTGGATCACTGCGAAGATAAACTGCAGTTAGCGACAGACCTAGGT
>JBAWET010000255.1:0-3346 GCA_049591355.1 Nitrososphaeraceae archaeon | reverse complement strand
CCTCATTCTGTTATCAAGCGCTCAAAATTGTATTTACAGCAATTCTTACCATCTTAGTTCTTGCTTCATTTCCTTTGTGGCACTTTGTATCCCCAGCGCTTGCTAGGGCAAAAATTACAACGGAGGTTCAAAATCTCACTGATTCTAGTCTAAAATCCCAATTAATAACAAGAGGCCTTAAAGCGCCAAGTGCTATGGCTTTCATTGGCCCAAATGATATCTTAGTTACTGAGAAGAATAGGGGAAATGTCTAGAGGATAACAAACGGTATAATTTCGAGTCAACCATTGCTTCATGTTGATACTACAAAAAAAGATGAAAGAGGACTGCTTGGACTGGCCACTTCACGAAATATAGATATTGAAAAAATAAATGTCTTCTTATACTATACGGAATCTCAGCTAAACGATTCAGGGAGTCCAACCCCAGATCCATTGGGTAACCGAGTTTATCGGTATGAATTAGTCGATAATAAATTAGTAAACCCAAAATTACTTTTGGACCTACCTGCGTTACCAGGACCAAGACATAATGCTGGGAAGATGGCAATTGGTCCGGATGACAATCTGTATGTTTCGATTGGAGACGTGGATGGTTCATTCAGGGGCATAGGCACTGAAACGAAAGCTCAAAATTACGAAGATGGTCCTGCACCTGATGGAAGAGCAGGTATACTCAGAATAACACAAGACGGACTTCCTGTTGGTGATGGCATTTTGGGTAATACGCCAATCCTGAACCTATATTATGCCTATGGAATAAGGATTTGATTTTGATCCCATTACTGGGAAAATGTGGGATACGGAGAATGGTCCTTTATTTGGTGACGAGATTAATGTCGTTGAGCCAGGATTCAATAGTGGATGGGTGAAGGTTCAAGGAATTTGGAAGATGGATGTTGATCCTCTAGAGGAACCAGAAAAGGGGGAAATTGCGACAACTGGATCCTTAGATCTTGTAGATTTTGGCGGCAAAGGTAGATACAGTTCTCCAGAATTTACATGGAGCAAGACTGTTGGGCCTACAGCCTTAAGATTTTTTAGCTCGGACAAATTAGGAGAAAAATACAAGAATGACATTTTTGTAGGAGACATAAATTATGGTAATATTTATCATTTCAAATTGAATAAAGATAGAACTGGTTTCATTCTCAGCGGGACACTCCGAGATAAAGTTGCAAGTGGCGAAGATGGTACAGAGCAGATTGAATTCGCTGAAGGATTTGGAGGGATCACTGATCTGGAAATAGGACCAGATGAGTATTTGTATGTCCTTATCTATGACAATGAAGATGGGAGAATATATAGAATATCACCAATCACTTCGCTATAGAATCTATCATCTCAGATATCAAGTGTTTTTGAATTGATTGATATTAATTCCTAGGAAGTAATATATTGTGCAACTGATAAAATGAAGTAGCAACAAGAGTGTAATTTGTTGGGCATATTAGTCATGCAATCAGCTTATGCCATGTTAGATCTAATATAATAGATGACCTATCAAATCATAGTTAAATACTGTGATTAAGTCTTCACACGCAAGAGAAGAAGTAGTGGACGGATTTGGCATTTATAGTCAATAGAATATTTCCTTACCAAAATTAGATTCGGTATTTAAGTCAAGAGTGACTTTCATTGGCTCTAAGTTTTGAAAATTCATCTAGACGAGTGGAAAAGTCAAGGCAGTATTAAATATAGGCGGGCAAATTGACTTCTTTCTGCGTGTGAGTTACTTTTTCATTTTGCTAATTCTATAAATATTTAACATTCACGATGCATTTATTTTATATGTTGTTGTGATTATATGATAGGGCCTGACCAATACTTAGTTGAAGACTATAATCTCCTACAATGAACATGAAGTAAAGACAGATGGATCACTTGACGATTTAGAAAATGGCTATAATGTATGGATAGACCTCGAAGATCCTGACCATGGGGAATTACTGACATTAGGGATGAAACTCAACTTGGACGCTGACGCATTGGAAACATATTCCAACAAATCAAAGAAACCTGAAATCCGTGTTTTAGAAAATCACACGTTTACTGTAATGTTGGATCTGAAAAACAAGGATCCAAAAACACTTGAAACAGAGGGAATTTACTTGTTTCTTGGAAAACGCTGGCTACTTACTATACATACACCAGAAGTCAAAATTAAAGAAGTCGTCGAAAGGCTTTTCAAGGTAAAAAATAAGAAAATCAAAGAAGCACAAATTGATGCATTGTATTATAATGTATTGGCGGACATAGTTACCAAATATGAGCAACTGCTGACAGCATTGGAGTTATCGGTAAATGAATACCAACGAAGATCGTTTGTCAGACCGTCGCCAGAAATATTTGACAGCATCGATATCCTGTCCAGACAAACAATAATATTAAGAAGGCATTTCTGGCGTGCTAGAAATATTATAAATTTCCTTGTTCACAATGAACACGATAAAGAAGAAGTGAAATATATCGAAATGGTGTATGATGATATATCACAGCTAATTGATTTCGTAGAGTCGTATGAGGGAACAATTAATTCAATACGAGAGCTGTATGTTGCCAAAGTATCCCTCCAAATTAACGATACCATGAGGGTTCTCACCATTTTTACTGTAATCTTATTGCCTCTTACTCTCATTGCTGGCATATACGGAATGAATGGTGTTGATTTGAGTAATCTTGAGTCAGTATCAACTGGCTTTTTAATAGTAATTATGATAATGATAAGTACGGCAATAGGTTTGCTTTTGTTCTTTATCAAAAAGCAATGGATTTTAGTGAGGCCACGCGCTGGAGGCGAAACAGATAACCTTAAGAAAACTGCTGAACAGAATAACCATACAAAAAATAAGAATAGTAATGTTAGCAGCCGCGTATGGAAAAATGGCTAAATTATGGTAAAATCAAAATATCCTGATGACCTTTCTAGATATTCGAGGTTGTCCTTCTTGTAACGCCAGTAATCCAATCAAGGAAAGATATTGCATGAATTGGGGTACTCCGATGAGATCAGATTAGTATTTTCATATTTTTGGACTAAAATGAGACAACGGTTTACTGAATGATTGATAAAAGTTCTTCTAGCTTTGGACTGTATAGAAGAGACGCGACCTCAACTGCCTAAAAGTCTATAGTCGATGAAGTACTTGTTTGAACAAGATTTACCTTTTTCTACAGGGAATGCCAAAAGAGCCCGGGGAAACTAACTTTTTCGATTGATTTATGACAGATCCTTGATTATTTTTATTCCTTCCTCAGCGGTAAATGCTTTCAAGGTCTGACTTTTCACATTTCCAGATGAGCCTACTTTAAGCATTAGAGACATAACTATTTCATCGGTCGGAGCT
>JBAWET010000254.1:0-1882 GCA_049591355.1 Nitrososphaeraceae archaeon | reverse complement strand
GTGTTGAACAAAAATAATGGATTTCCGTCTCATGCCTTACTTTTTGATAGGCGACTGCTGTAGTTGATCGAGGTCTTGTTTCACTTGTATTGGTGAATCCCCGTATACTATCAATATCCTGTCGTCATCATTAAAGACATAGTCTGCAATAGATTTGGTTTTATTTCCATTGACATAGAATTCAAGATTTTCCTTTCCATTGTTACAGAACTTTGTACCGTTGTCATTCGTGAAACAGGAATCTGTAACATTCATTTTTATGCTTCTGAAAAATTCAGCTATAGGAACTCCCGTAGCATGCCTATGTAAAGTATCACCGTCTCCATTTTCAACATGCATGAATCTAGACTTTACCTGATACTTATTATCACTAAAGTCGAGTTTTGTTCCGTTTAACTTTACAGCAAAAGCCGCATGGACATGAGCAGAACCAAGGACTCCATATGCCGGATTATTGGGGGTAAGGTGTGATGAATATACGGAAAGTGCGTAAGCGGTAACTGCGATCAGCGCAGCTACAGCTGGAATGATCAACATCAATCTTTTATTTCTTTTTTTTCTACTTGCAGCAAAGTAGCTTTTCCCTCTCTTCGATTGTGGGCCTTTACCACCTGCCTTATTAACATCCTTCTTCTTTTCTGCCATTCGTCTTCAACTACAAAGAAAGACAGATAAATTGGCTAATTTAAATAAATCTTCCACTGGTTCTCAAGTTACTTTTTGAAAACCTCCGGCATTTCAGGGTTCCCATAGTCTTCTGAACATGCAAGAAAAACTTTAATTTTTTCACCATGTTTTATCTCATGCTCTCCAATCTCTCTTATATTCCTCCTATATTCTTCTGTCAATGGTTTTAGCTGATTGGCAAGGTTGTCAGCTATCAGTATATGCCAGCTGTCTCCCAAGTCCATTACCCTTCTTGCCATTATGATACCAGGACCCCAAACATCAGGTTTGTCTGTAATATCCATCACAGTAAAGACGGGGCCTGAACTCAACCCTATTCGAACGTGAATCAGGTCGTCACCAGTTTTTCGCTTATTGTATTTCCTGAGAAACCGATGTAATTCCGCACTCAACTTATAGGGCAATTCTGGGTTTTCCATGAAGCCTATGGCCATTCCATCTCCTGTCGGCAGGATTATCTTGGCGTCGTCTGGGGTTTTTCTGTAAGCGTCACAGTCCTTTATGAATCCATTTAATCTTTCAATTTTTTCTTTTTGCTTTGCAACTACGAGTTTAGGGTCTGATAGTCCTACTATATCAATAAAGAAGAAATGGTAATCCAGTACTACTGGTTTTGGATTTATTGGGGCGAACAGAGGAGACAGTTTTTTGAATGTCTTTATGCAATTTTCAGAGCAAAACGGCATATCGTTGTGATATAATGGGATGCCCTGAATTGGTTTAGAGTCCATTGTACAGGCCACCAAGTCGTCACCGAAAGTGACCATCCCTTTGTCATCTATAGCAAAATCGATCCATTTTGGACTCGAGATCACATGTGAAGAAGACAGTAACCTGATCTTTCGAGATAGAGGATTCCCTTCTGTATCTTCGAACTTCATTTCTAGTTTCCCCTCACAAAACGACGTAACAGGTACGTACTTGTCAATCACCGGGGTGTCTATTGTATAGATTGCAGTAGCCCCAATTTTCTTGACGACTACCGTAAGTTTTGAGAGAAATTTCCTAACAGCATCTACATCAAAAATGTCACACATTTGGTTAAGTGACTCAATAACTATGCATACCTGCTTTTCAGCCGTTACTGGATCTTTATCTTGTATCGTGACTTGCTTTCTCTTTATATTATCAAGATTGAGGAATGAAAATATCTCTTTGTAAACTGAATCTAGCGAGACATCATCATAACCACTTC
>JBAWET010000253.1:0-6706 GCA_049591355.1 Nitrososphaeraceae archaeon | reverse complement strand
TATTGTTCTAACGACATTTGTTGAACAATTATGGATGTCAGCGTTATTGCTGTCTGCACATTATTTGTTAATTGCAGGCGGTCTTATATGGTATCTCAGATACGTTATCAAATGGCATTCAAAAGGTGTTATTTTCAAGATTGCAACAAAGCTTAAAAATGCAAATCCCAAGGTTCTCATTGCTTCCATTATATTTACATCTTCTCTGATATTTGCTTGCCTTTATTTTACAAATGTTTTCAGTATCTTTGAGAGTAACTCTTTTATTATAAATTCTAATTATGTAATCTCCAATGAAGACCACGGAAAAAAGGAATTTGTAGTTGGTGCAATTTTACCCTTTACAGGTTCCTTATCCTCTCTTGGTAAATCTGTCAAGATAGCTTTAGAAAATGCTGAAAATGATGTAAACAAGCATTTTGAAGAAATGAATTCTTCATCACACTTTAGGTTATTAATGGCTGATTCAAAGACGAGTCCAGAAGAAAGTTTAGTGGCAATAAAAAAGTTGCATGAAAATGGTGCAAAAATTATTGTAGGACCTGCAACAAGTACTGCAGTTTCAGCTGTCAAAGGATATGCAGATGCTAATAACATTATCCTTATTAGTTACTCAAGTACTTCACCACTACTTTCCATTAAAGGAGATAATCTTTTTCGGCTAGTTCCTGACGACACATACCAAGGAAAAATAATTGCGCAAAGAATGATTAATGACGGTATAAAGGTTATTGTGCCATTTTGGAGGAGTGATATTTATGGAAATGAACTCTATAATTCCACTAAATCTAATTTTGAAAAACTAGGAGGGAAAGTAGAAGAAGGCATTAATTATCATCCGTATACAGGGAAATTTGCTACCAGTTTACATCGCATAAATTTCATTATGTGGAATCAGGATTTAGAAAAATTAAGTGGAATTGTGTCTGATGCTGTAAGGAAATATGGTGTTCATTCTGTGGGTGTTTATATAATATCTTATGACGAAATAACACCTATTTTAATCCAGGCACCACTTTATGGAATGTTGGAAAAAGTACGATGGTATGGCAGTGATAGTATAGCGCAAAATCATCATATAACAAAAAATGTTGATTCAGCAATGTTTGCAATGAAAACAAATTTTACTAATCCGCTGTACTCAATAAGTAATGAGACAGAGGAATCTCATGCTCTTGAAAAAGAACTAGAAAAAAAATTACATGAAGTGGGTTCAATAACATATCCTGCAATCGCCTATGATTCTTATTGGATAGCTGTGCAAAGTCTTGATAAGAATAGTACAATAATCTCAGATAAGGAAAACTTTAGTAAATCATTTAAGGAATTAGTTGTTGAAACTGCGAAATCATTTGAGGGAATGTCAGGTCGAATAAAACTTAATGCGGCAGGCGATCGTATTGGGGGAAATTACGATTTTTGGATTGTTGGTAAAAATAAAGATACTCAAAGTTATGAATGGGAGAAGGAACATAACTTAAGATAGAAAGAGCTCGATTTGCATTTGTATCCGGAATATACGGATTTCCGAATGACAGAAGTGCAGGAATCCTCTTGGAGGCAACAAAAAAGTTTCTAGAAAAAAATAGGACTACTTCTATCGACATGGTAGAATTTTGCATAATCGATGATGACGATAAATTACTCCAAAGCCGAATTTGGGTTCTAGGATTGGAAGAATTCATATAAGATGAGTTACGTTTGGTGAAGAAGGGAAGATAGGAAATAATATGCCAATTGAATTTCCGTCGGTGTTCTCGGTATCTAGCTTTGATGGTAGAAAACTTCTGGCTATTATGGCAATATTGGCTGTAGTACTAACGGTAGAATCTCAGATTGGCACTATTGCTGATTTTATTCCTGAACAATTGGATTCTAGCCAAGGAATAGCAGCGTTCATTGGAATTTGGGGTATTGTCACGGTAACGCAGTACTATATTTTAGCTTTTGTTAAACTTAACAATAAAGAAAGTAGAGCTAGAACTGGGTCCCTCAATTTAATTCACAGCTTTGTGATTATTGCACAGTTCCTATTAACAGGAATCATTGCACTGGTTATTTTACAGATATTCATAGCTCAAGAGTACAACACTATTATGCTGTATATCACATTATCAATAAGTTATGGGCTCTGGATTGTAACCTTGGGTTTTCTAGCTAAAGCGTTTTTTTCTTGGTATAAGTTAAGGAAGAATCTCATGGTTCTCATATTCGCATTATCTATGGTTGCTTATGTCATTAATGGAGTCTTTGGTCTATATAGTGAAGTCGATGGATTGGCAAAAAGAAGCTCTATAATAAAGACTGGAGATGTCGCAATCTTTCCAGAATCTCCCTCCTCAATTAATAATGTGTATCAAATAGCTTCTAGTGTTGGTTACGTTCTAACGTGGATTGCAACTGTCATGCTACTTAGACCATATATTGAAAAATTGGGTAAGCTTAAGTTTTGGAGTATAATGATTGTGACCATGGGATATTATCTCATTTCATTTCCTCTTTTTTCTCTAGGTTATTTTACGCCATCAGAAAATTCAAATGCAATGACTAATATTCTCATTTTCTCGCTTTCTGCCATTTTCACAGGAATACTATTTGGAGTTGCATTTTTATCCGTAGCAAGAACTTTGAAAATTGGTACTCCCGCCAGGAACTACATGATAATTGCTGCCTATGGTTTCCTTCTCTTCTATATCGCTGGCTCTGCTCTTGTTTCTCAAGCCGCCTATCCACCTTATGGCCTTATCTCTGTATCCTTTACAGGTTTATCATGTTATTTGATATACAATGGTCTTTATTTTGCAGCTATTTCGGTTTCCCAGGACATGACGTTGCGTCAATCAATCAGAAAATCTGTAATGGAGCAATCAAAATTATTGGATAACATTGGGACTGCAGAGATGGAGAAAGAGGTACAAAAGCGAGTACTAACTGTGGTAAAGAAGACATCAGCTGATATGAAAGAGAGCACTGGAGTTGATGCATCAATGAATGAAGGCGAAATGAAAGACTATGTAGAACTTGTGATTAAAGAGCTTCGAAGTAAATAGAACCTTAGTTATTGCAGATAAAAATAGGTCATAAAAATCATGTCAAATATGATTTACAAACGGCCAGCCCCATCGTCGCTCTACAATGGCATGACTAGAGTCTGACATCAAAACATAGATTAATGACAGTCACCATTACCAATCAATGATTTTAACAGTAACGAATGACTTCGAGTCCATGCAAGAAGGGTTCGAATCCCAAACCACATGAGAGCAGCTTTACATGTGCAATTAATTTTTTCTTTCAAAATATATCCTTATTCAAGTTTAACTGTATCCTAGTGAAGTCTAATCGGGAGGCGTTTTGGTGCCATTTTTGCCTTCTAACATTCTATCATACGATAATTTTGTGTAATATTTTTCATAAAATGAAACATGACTAGCTTCCAATCCCATTAGATGCTCATGAACCCTCTGAGCACCTTCTCTCCCTTTTTCCATAGCCTTTACAATTAACGTTTCGCCACTCGTAACATCGCCTGCAGCGAAGACACCATTAATAGAAGTTTCGTAATCCTCCGTGATGGAAATCGCATTACGTTTACCAGTCTTAATACCTGTCGTTTTTTGCAAAAATGAATTAGGACTTCTTCCAATAGCTATCAGAACTGTTGAACAAGATATTGTAAATTCCTGGCCAGGAATTGCCTGTGGATGACTTTTTCCTGACTGATCAGCGGTTCCCATTTGCATATTGTTTATGACTGCGGCTGCAACATGTCCATTGCCGTCACCTTTGAAGGACTTGGTCTGTCCAAGGAACCTGAACATTATCCCTTCCTCCTTAGCTTCTTCTAGCATTATGGGATCAACATGCAATCCCGTTTCCGGTTGTAAGCATAGTACGGTGACTTTGCCCTTTCCTTCTGTTAGCCTTAACGCGGTTCTTGCACAATCTAAGGATGTGTCTCCACCGCCTATTACCATTATATCATTTCCAAGGCTATATTTGGGATTGAGTAAGTACTTGTCTACTCCTTCCAGGAAAACGCCCTCTAAAAATTCGTATCCGCTCATAATTCCTTTGAGATCGACCCCGGGTATGTCTAGCTTTACTGTATCCCTAGATCCAGTGGTGATAAGAATTGCATCATTTTCATCCCTAAGTTGGGAGAGTGTAATTTCTTTTCCTACTGTAACACCGGTTTTTATGTTGACTCCCATAGATATGATTTCATCTATCTCGTCTATCAAAACTCCCTTAGGGAGATGATAATCTGGAACGCCATACCATGCGGTCCCACCTGGCATATTAGAACTTTCATATACTGTTACCTCGTGACCATACCTTTTAAGCAGAGATGAGGCAGCTAGACCAGCAGGCCCCGCGCCGATTACTGCAACTTTTTTCCCTGTATCTTGCTCAATTGAAGGAGATGGTTGTCTATGTTTTTTCCCCCAATCTGAAATATATCTTTGAATTAGACCTATGGCGATTGGCTGCCCGGACCACCTTAAAACACAGGCGTCTTCACATAATCCCTGTAACTGAGGACAACATCTAGCAGTAACACCAAGTAATGGATTTGTTTCTCGTATGCGTTCATAGGATGTTTTGAAATCTCCCCTAGCAGCAGCCTCGTTCATACCGCGAACATCCAGAAGAACTGGGCAGGCGTCTATACATACAGGAGTTCCACACAATAGACAACGTTCTGCCTCACGCATGACGTCTTCTTCAGAGTACGATAGTTGAACCTCAGAAAAATCTTTTTTACGCTCCTCTGCATTAGCCTTACGGAAGGGAAATCCCCCGATGCGATTTGGTTCTACCATTTCAAAATGATGTGGACCATTATTATTTAATAAAATTGGATTAACAAAGTTAATCAATAATGTATACTGAGTATGGAATGTAGTTTCTGTTTCTATGCTGATGCGTAAAGTAAATAAGAAATCGCTGCAATGAACAAGCCTACTTCGTCCAACTCACTATCTAACTTTACCCTATGACCTTGTTCTTCTGTGCCTAAACCTGAAGCTTGTCCTACAGATTTACCACGAAATCTCTTAATTTTGTCACGTAATGTGAAATGTTGATGATCGACTTGTGAAAGGTCGGAGTAAGGAAAATCGTCTAACCTTCCGATGTATTTGACTGAACCATAAACATGCTCATTCCAAGTCTTGTCCGCAGGATGGTTGGCAAGCATATAAAATTTGCCGTTGTACTGGAAAAGCTGGTCACAGACGGCAAATACCTCTTCTCCTTGTTTATCGTCATTGCCATTGTCATTGGGACCTTGGCTTTTTTTTCTAGATTTGCGGACAGCGAAGGAGAATGGTCGATATTCTCCTTCAACTTTATTTGTTAGTATCCATTCGAATCCATCATTTTGTCTTACGAGTTTGAAATCTAATCCCTCGCCTTTTCTTATTTCAGCAATTTCATCTTTTCCCGAGAATATTTTGGCCTCCCATTGTTTTGGCCCTCTTATAATTACGAACTCTGAGCACAAATACGGTTTTATGAATTATAGTCTCCAGTACATTTATGCTTTACTTTTAATTCGTTAGGAGTTCGAGCTCAAAAGTTGTAATTCCCACTCCGAGAATAGATTCCGCGGATGACAGTAGAATAGAGGAGTGAACGAGATTAAACTGAGATGTTCTGATAATAACTGACCTTGTATGGAGTTTAACCATAAACCCTCAAATACAAGTTTCAGATTAATAGCAGCGCAGTTGCATAGAACAAAAAGTATGATATCTCTGGGATTATTATTGATAGCAACACTCGCATTATCTTGTTTATCTACTAGTATTTTCAAACAACAAGACGGAGCACTAGCCCAACAATACATCCAAACAATGAAATCTAGAAATCTGGTAATAGATTTAGGGAATGGAGTAAAGACTAATGCTCAGTTAACCTTTCCCGCCGTAGGTAAGGGTCCGTTTCCTGGAGTCTTACTTATCCATGGATCCGGTGCTTTTGATAAGAATGGAACATTGGGATTTGTTCACAAGAATGCTCCTGAACCACCTACACCGCTATGGCAGATAGCTAAATATCTATCAGAAAGAGGTTTTGCAGTGCTTAGATATGATAAAAGAGGTGTTGGTGCAAATTTTACAATTGACCAAAATGTATGGGGTAATGCTACAATCAATGATCTAATTCAAGATAGTAAAAAAGCTCTGAATATTCTTACACTCCAGCCCGAAGTAGATCCTAATATGATAAGTATAATTGGTCATAGCGAGGGTACACTTTACGCTCCAAGATTAGCTATAGATAATTCGACGAAGGTCAAGAACATAATACTTATGGGCGCCGGAGCTCAGAACGCTCGAGATTTAGTGCACTATCAAACCGTATCCATACCTCTAGAGTACGCTGCACAAGTATTGGATAAGAATCACACTGGATTGATATCAATACAGCAAATAACTAAGGATCCCGTGATAACGCCTTTATTAGTGCCATCTTCTGTTTTGCATAACTTTTTGCGCACTAATAATACCAAAGTCATAGCCAACTTTCTACTAAACGAATCTGGCAATAACCCAATTGAATCTGGTTACGTAAGTATTGATAAACAACTTAAGCCTTTACTGATGAAATCATATGAAAACACCACCGCTTTCAATCTGTCCAAATGCAATAATCTTTTTGGATGTCCTATTTGGTGGAGGTCACTATTTAGTTTGAT
>JBAWET010000252.1:0-9189 GCA_049591355.1 Nitrososphaeraceae archaeon | reverse complement strand
TTGCGGGCCCGTTTAACTACCCAATCACGTGCTCGCGACGGTTTACTTAAACTATTGAAAGATAATTTTTAGGCAGCCTGTCACATGTACCTGGACAATAAGTAATAAGCGTCAAGAACATATTTTTATTCCAAATAATTGCAAACTCATAATGCACTTAACTGTCATAACCGAAATTTATCCAAAAAAGATGATGTAATTAGGAGTCGAAAGGGGAATTCTAGACAAAATAAGTACTTTCCTTTTGTATATAGGGTGCAAAGAGTGGAAAAGTATTTTTCGGACGAATAATTTGAGGGCTCAAAACATGGAACGAGTAGGCTAGACACATACCGAGGGCAGATACTATCAAAGATTGAAATAGACATTATATTTACTAATTAGACAGGATCGATGGATTGAATTGAATTGGATTGGATTGATTTGAATTGAAGAGACCTAGGCGTTATGAAAGGAATGAGAGCAAAGGTAACCGTTTTGGAGGATCAAAGGCACCTAAGACTCCTGTAAGCGTTGGTGAAGAATATAATGTAAAGATTGAAGAAATGAGCAGACAGGGAATGGGAGTAGCCAAAATCGATGGCTTCGTAATCCTTGTCAATAATACAAGGCCTGGAGACAGGGTAATGATAAGGATTACAAAGGTGGGAAGTGGTTTTGCAGCGGCCGAAGTCTTTAGTAAGAATATAAAGAAAGACCCAATACAGGAAATAGGTTCAAACGAAACGAAACCAGATATGTGAAAACAGATTAATTATAATGAGAGTGAGGGAGCAAATATAGTAGATGGCTATTATCTGCCATACTTATAGAGGATATGTTGGTGTGGGTACAGTTCAACATATAGCATAGTATGCGCCAAACTTGTAATTGATATGGCATACTTCCCGCTCAGTTTATTTTCGAGCACCAGGTGAGTACTATTTGAGATAGCCCCAAATGTTCCAGGGTTTCCTATCGACAGTTATTCAATACTTAGTGAGTCGTACTCGTTGGCATACCTTGAATACGAAATAGCCGAAGTGAGAAGGTATCAGTCAAATTTGTTTTTCATGACTAGTAAATAAGAACTATTTCATTTTCTGTAGCCGGAAAGACATGATAAAGACTGCGAATATTACTCCCGCACTGACTAGGAATGTAGCTCCGCCTACCAAATTATACAAAAGTCCTCCCAATGTTAATCCAATAATGCTTGCTAGGCCTCCAAAACTACCCGCAACACCCTGCACGGATCCTTGAAGAACTGTTCCTGCACGCTTTGACAGTATTGACATGAAAGAGGGCCACATGAGTCCATTCCCAACTGCGAATAAAACTGCAGCCCCGTACACCATTATGATATTATTTGATACAAATAAAATAAAATTTGTACCTAAAATTATGCTACCTATTATAACTAATTTTTCCTCAGAGAATTTTTTTAGTGCTCTACGTAAGATTGGTCCTTGAACCAATACCATGATTCCACTTAGTACTGCATAAAATATTCCTAACTGTGTAATTGACCACTTTAGATCGTTAGCTGCATGAATAGGAAATGAAGCATAGTATATATTAAATCCAAGAAAGATCAAAAAATACAATACTAGCAAAAATGAAATATATTTTAATTTGAAAACACTACGAAGGCCAGGTTTCGTAGAGTTATCAGTATCGTAGCATTCTTTGCATTCCTGTGCAAATACTTTGCTTATAGTTTCTCCTTCAGGAACTAATATTTCGGCTGACGAGGGCTTTGACTCTTTTAACATGAAGGCTAACACAATTAATGTGATTAGAGACAGGATTAAGGCCGCTAGAACCGGTAGTATTGGTCCGTAAACAGTACCACCCAAAATTCCAGCTAAGGCTGGACCTACAATAAATCCAAGGTTGGAAGATATTGCCATTTTTCCAAAGTTCTTACTCCTGGTTTCATCTGATGATATGTCCGAAACATAGGCATTGGCAACAGAAAGATTACCACCAGTAATTCCGTCAATTGCCCGGGCAAGGAATAACATAAGTATTGGAAGAATGATGACAAAAGTTCCAAGTAAAGGGAGGTCAATATTAAAGACTTTTTCAGCAGGTAAAAATAATGCAAAAAGGAATAATACCCAGCCAATTGATGTTCCTGCATTACTTAAAAGAAGAACTTTTTTTCTTCCATATGTATCAGACCATCTTCCTAGAACAGGAGCTCCAATAAGCTGAAAAAGAGGATAAGTTGCGGCCAATAGTCCATAAACTATAGCATTACCTCCAAATTTGATGACTACAAAAATTAGGAAAGGCAAAACAATACTGAAACTTAGAGTACCAATAAAATTAACCAGGAATATAGGAAAAAGTTGAGGCTGTTTTTCTATACTGGACAATAGTTAGTAAATTATGCGGTCTAATTTAAGAATTCAAGAATGGGTGTCCCAAAACATTCAAGATTTCTTAGTTTGAAATGATTGAAGGATAGTACGATATGATATCCAAAAGATAAAGGGTATCTGATTCTAAAAATGAATGCTTATTAGAAGCACTACCTTAGATAAGAGATGTCAAATTCAGGATGTAAGCATCTTAAACTAGTTCAGGAAGATGTAACGCCTAGTGCAGATGGTTGCGAGGATTGTCTTAAAATTGGTGATATCTGGGTGCATTTGAGGCTTTGTCTTATTTGTGGCCATGTAGGATGTTGTGACTCATCAAAGAATAAACACGCGACTAAACATTTCCATTCAACAAAACACCCCATCATTCAATCGTTTGAGCCCAACGAGGATTGGAGATGGTGTTATGTGGATAATACATTCCTCTGAAATAAATTTAAAATTATAGATCGCATACTACGCTGGCTTTTACAGTACTACATGCCGCGTGCGAAATCACCGATTATGCGACAGAAATTACTAATCATTTACACTTCGATCTATCCCAGTTCCCAAACATTCAAACTTCTGAATCATCTTGAGTCACCGCAAGTTGATTTTTATATAATAGATTGTAAGAAATTCCTTATGCGCAGTTTGTTATGTCTACTGTTAATTGTCTCGGTTGTGCTATTATATCAATTAATCAATTCCAACCCGATGGTGAATGCTGCTGAAAATCTCGATCGATTTTGGAGTATTCTTACGGGAGATCAACAATTACCACCTGTGACTACAGATGCCCTTGGTTACGTTGGTTTAAAATTTGAAGATGACCGGACTAGGCTTGTATATATTATTAACGCAGAACATATCGGAAAGGTAACTGCTGTCTACCTGTATCATATTGACAAGGAGCAAAATGGAACAATCGTATTAGACGTGTTGCATTCACCAAGAGAACTCATTAAGGGAGTTGATAAAGTAGTAGACAAAACTTCAGAAGAGAAAACAAAAGGAACAGTGTCTATGGGCGGCGCAACAGGCGATGACCTTCAAGGTCGACTGAAAGGTAAATCATTGTCTGACCTTCATGAGTTGATCGTTAACGGAACAGTGTACGTTAGTATACATACGAAAGACTTTCCTAATGGGGAGATACTCGGAAATTCCTTTGTTGGAATTGATAGACTATTTCCAGATTTTGTCGATATCAAGTGGAAGTAATTTATTCAGGACATTTTTGATAATCTACCGTTATAGTTACTACTATGAGGATCTAGTAAGACAACGTTATAGGGTACATAATATAAGATTACAATACGGATAGGTAATTTCCTGATTGTAAATTGGTCTTTGTTTGTTCCATCTATATCTTAAAATCCTACTTCATTTCTCTCCCATCAACCGTTAAGTTGACATCGAGGAAACCAGACTTTTAGTACTGTTTGACTACGTATGGTGCTTGGCGGTCACATCTGCTTTCAAACAACAGAATAAATATTGGAAATATTTCTGCTGCCATTTGATTATGTCATGATTCTAAAAGAGGACTCATACATAAATGCATTCACAGATAGCCTGTGAATTGTGAGTCGCAATAGGCTCTTTTAAATCAACGCGAGAGGCATTGTTCAAGAAGGCGAAATTCCCGTCCAGAGCGACCTTGACAATCTGGAAAGACTCTGCATAAGATACGTCTGAGCCCAACCTACTTTGGAGTGCCCGATACTGTGCGAGACCCTTGATGGCCTTTGATTCTAAAAACATCTTGTGACTCTGTGATTGAAATAGACTCAGCAATTCAAGTTTTGCATCCATCGTGTCAGATATATCGTAGTAAATGTGAGGATCAAAACCTTTTGTGAGAGGCATTTCATACGACAATATATTTGAGACATTTCTTCCAGCTTCTATGCTAGCTTCAGCTACTACTCGATGGTCATGATGAGTATCAGTCATTGGATGGGTAATTAACAAGTCAGGTTTACACAGAGCTACGCATGATTCGATATGATTGATTAAATCGCTGGTAAGAGATAATTGGGTGTCAGGAAACCTATCGATGTAAAGGGCTTTCGCGCGGATATATCTCGCGGTACTTCTCAACTCGCCTATTCTTTGTTGAGGATCCCCTGCTTTTTCACCTTGAGTTATATTGTACAAATATACAGAATGACCGTTTCTAACCGCTTTAATTAACAGTCCACCACACCCTAGTTCAATATCGTCTGGATGTGCACCTATAGCCAAAATATTCATAGTGATGATTAAGGTAAAAAGATACTAATAGTTTCCAGGGAATTCCACTTGTGAATTATGGAAACAACAGGCAATCTCCTTAGTATTCAGATCATGTGGCAAGAATTCCATGGTTTCCCCTAGTTCATAGAATCATTCCCAAAATATGCAATAACAGAACTATAATGCTATGAAATAGTATATTATGCTATTATCGGGCACTATGAATTTTATTTCCATCGTGAAAATGCTATAACAAATTCATGTTATCTCAAATCAAGTAGAAAATATTAGTGTCATATCATATTCCGATACAAGCTAAAAACCAAGGACAAATTCTTATTTAAGCAGATCGTCTAAACTCATCTAGTTGCATTACCATCTTATCTCCCATCTTTAGATGGCTCCGGCACACTTTTCACAACGAAAAAATACGCTTCAATAAGAGAGCTTAATGCTTAAAAATTGTATACTCAATTAATGATTGTAGGCGGGATTTTTTGGTCTTTTGCCTATTTTCTAATGATTAGACAAGGATTCAAAGATAAAACATACGGGATGCCGCTGGCAGCTCTTTGTGCAAACATTTCCTGGGAGGCAATATTCGCTTTTCTTCACCCGCATCGACCACCACAGCTTTACATAAATTATGTTTGGTTTGCCCTAGATACAGTCATTGTTTTTCAATTCCTAAAATTTGGCAAAAAAGAATTTTCAAAATTCTCTATAGTCCAATTCTATCTCATATTCACATTTGCGATAGTAATGTCGTTCTGTTCGATACTTTTTGTCACGTATGAATTTCAGGATTGGCAAGGCGCATATGCTGCGTTCGGACAGAACTTGATGATGTCTGTTCTGTTCCTGTGGATGTTTTTCAGCAGAGATGACCTTAGAGGACAGTCGGTGTATATTGCTCTTTTTAAGATGATAGGCACTGGCGTTAGCAGCCTTGCATTTTACTTATACCAGCCCATCTCACAGGGTTCTTATCTGATGTCCTATCTTTATATCGCCATTTTCATCTGCGATGCCGTCTATTCTGTATTAGTGAACCGGCGCAGCGTTAGGGAAGCAAAAGAGAAATTACAACAAAATATCAAAACCAAGTAACAATTGGCCTAAATTACTGACTTAATGCAAGTGTTGGGTACAACAGATAATCCATTTATTTGTATTGTACATCATTTGTTAAATCCATTATCCATTTTTGAATGACAGGTAATCAAATTGAAATAACGGCCTTCCACCATGGACTAGAACTAGGGAGGAAATTTGCAGTAAAGGAATGCGGCCATAGCAAGGGACAGCTCCTTGGTCGTGTAATGGCAATTAATCAAACGTTTATTTCTAGATCTAATTAATATGCCAATTGAAGACCCAGACCACCTTGAAGTGTGAATTCGTGATGAAGAAATTCAGAGTTCAACTACTAAGATGCATGAAATAACAAGTATAGATAACGCTAACATTCGTTCAAGATAGATAAATAGTATTAAACATAATCTATACAAAGAGCAATTTGACAATCTCAACGAAGCCAACCGTGATGATAATTTGTGACGACTCCGTTTTGGGGAACAGATTTAAGGCTGCTCTTGTAGAAAATGGATTGGGTGCGACTATTTTTTCCAAACCATCTGTGGGACTAAATGAGTTAAAACTATCTAGTCAGAAATACTCGTTGGTTTTAATCGATTTTACGAGTCAAGTCAAAAATTCAACACGAAATTTTCCTAAACAAGTCAAGGACATAAATGATAAGATTAAAATCATTCTAATTTCCGGATTCCATTTCAACGAATCATATATTTCACGGCAGGGTTACAACCAATATTTGAAGTTGCCAGTCACTATGTCCAAACTTGTAAATCTGATAATAGAAACGTTAGCAAGACAAAGTCTAGATCCTATATTCAGGTAATGAATTATGCGTGTGCTAAATTTCTAATGCACCATCAAAATACAAACCGGAATCCTTAACTGTCCACCTCTAGTTTTTAACCTTATCTCAATATACTCATTTATCTTGCCGTGATTCTTTAACTAAGTCTGAAGGATCTTTTCATAAACAAAGTAGATCTTGCTTCCACCCTTTGACCAATCTCGTGTAGAATTTCGTCTGTAATCGAGTTGCTCGTAGATATGTTGAGCTTCTTTCATCGTTTGTTGAGTTGAAAGAACCATTTTGGAGTATCCCAATGAGACGGCCTGTTCTTCACATGCCTTGATGAGGCGTGATGCAATACCCTGACGCCGAACTTCTGGATAGACCGCCAGAAGATGAATTTCTGCCTCACCCAACTCGGCCACCTGGCGAGCGGGACTAGTAGAAGGAACAAAGATAGCCATACCCAGAAGTTTTCCCGCAATTGATCCTGCCAGTATGCAGCGTACCGTTTACGTAGCTCAGCAGGCACAAATATTTTCTCAGCGTAAGACTTGTCAGTGTACCCATCTTTGACATACACATGGTTCAACAAAGATGTAATTTCTCTATCTTCTTCAATTGTACCACGATAACGACATATCACAGGTATAGTTATGCTTATCTCCCTCCCTCACTACTACTACTGTATGACAATCCCACTACAAGAAGCAAAGGAACTACCTAAAGTTAAATTATTCTTAGAATCGGTGAGTGGTAATAGTGAGACCCTTTCATAGATAGCTTTAATATCATTAAGTGGAACGTATTCTAATGAAAAATGGTGAAGTAAACACCTTTCTTATCTATACTGTGGTGCTTTCGATTGCAGCAGGAATGGGTATTACATTAATCCAAACTGGCTATTCTTGGAGTACACATATGACGTTCCATAACTTAGCCGATAATGCATCTGAACTTTCAATAGTTGCTGCGTCTTCTTGTACGGCTCAGGTAAATACCAATTGTGAAGCAGGTGCTGAATATGTGTGGTATAACATAGACGTATTTACACCGCCAAAGGACCAGCAGATACCTAAGTGTACTATAAATCCCATAATAGGTCCTGAATGTGTTTATCCTCATCTTATTCAGAAAGCAGGAGTGTACGGTCATTGTGATGTATATCTAACAGGTTCTGATGGAAATTATGATGTCACACATCATTGTACGGCTGCTGATGCAGCAGGTTTGAAACCGCCACAAAATATGACTAACATGACCACCGGGACAAACACAATCGAAGTATGCTTGTCATGCGGTGGATCCAATATAAATAGTTCTAATTCTTCGAGCTCCGCTAAAATGAATCTCGAAGAAGGGATTAAAGCATTACAAAGCGGAGATAGAGGCGGAGCTATGACTCACTTAAATGCTGCAAAACAAGCAATGACAAACGCTTCACCAGAGGCGGTGAAGCATTTTGAAGAAGGAATGAAAGCCTTATCTGGTGGCGACATAAATGGAGCAATTACCGAGTTTAAATGGAATAACACAATACCATGACGTTAATGCAATCCAACTTACTATGTAATTTTGTATTCTCAGCATGCAAGCCCTAAACCGTCTAACAAATTGTTATATGCATCTTGTTCCTTATTTAGAGAATGCTCATTCTCGTAGGTCGCTGATTCCATTTCCCTCCCTGCACAGTTATAGAACATGGATTCGGTAAAGAACTACACCTGAACCAAACAAAAACAACACAAAACCAAACAAAATGAATAATTAATTAGACCTAGCCTAGTCAAACTAGGCCGGACTAGCTAACTTACCTTATTCGGAGTAAATGTATATTGTATATCCCCCTGTCAGCTTTTGAATCTCTAGGATTCAGATACTTTCGACTTAAATCCTTAATAGAGACTTGTCCGTATATAATTATCCGTCATCGTCATTTACAAACTGGTGAGCCAAGTCATTCCAGTACCCCAATTGACTCACCAGTTTTCCATAATTCTTAAATGGTCGGGATAAATTGCACAATTGCTCTAAAAGAATACTGGGTAGGGGTTACCGAGTCCAAATTAGTCAATCCTTGAGAGTATTGTAATGTGTTAATTTATTCCCTTAATGCAAAGAGTATTCATGCCTTTGAATCTGACAAGGGTATCCTTAGTCTTCCTCCTATATGGTCACAACTTAGTATTTGTTCCTCATAATTCCCATGAGTTATGATTTTGCGTATCTCGACATCTTTATTACAAAAAACACAATATTTTTTTTCACCCATGATTTAATTTTCCATTACAGCAAAATTTATCTTTTTAAGATATGTATTATTACTGCGTCTTTCACCAACCTGAGTAAGGGGAACACTGCTTAGGTCCACACAACCCCTTCACTCAGTTGAAGGTTAATGTTAATTAGTCAGATTCACCATACCAATTTACGTCAGAGTTGAGCATCCCTTGTCTGGGCTTTGAATAACATTATTATTTTTATTTCCTGGATAAAATATCTGAAAAGCCAATAAAGCTTCATGTTAACTATACCCCTGCATTAGTATTATTACCACAATAACTCAGAATTTGAAAATTCACGTTCTATTGGTTATAATTCTAGCATGCCTAAAAGAATGACTTCTTTCGAGCCTTGCTCATTTTAATACTATCGCAGGACTTACAAGACCAAACAAACAGGACCCTCTCATAAAGAAGGCAAGACTAGTGG
>JBAWET010000251.1:0-8196 GCA_049591355.1 Nitrososphaeraceae archaeon | reverse complement strand
ACATATGCTCTCATAATCTCCGTGCCGACATTGACCTGGATCAATGCTATAAATGAGTACTCAAATAGCCGGGCTAAGTATTGTCGTGTAGTAACGTGTCATTTCTGCCGTCGTTAAAAATCTGAACTAGGCCGCTCCGATTGAGATCATGGTGCAAGGTTTAGTGCCAAAATGTTTGCCACTAGGTCACATAGAATTGTCATTTGCGTATCTAGATTATTAACTATATCATAATTATTTTTAATTGAGTTTATACTAACCGTAGCATTAATGTTCTCAAATATTTGCATGCACTATACTACTGTACTAAATTCAATTCAATTCAATCATATGCGCTAATCGATTAGATTTTTTTACATGGCAATTAGCTTACTCCCATTCAACATAGAAACGAAACTCCTTGTTCTTTGTCTAAAACCGAGCTTTAATACAAATGGAACACGTTAGAAATACGCAAGTCAGACCATCGATCGACAATCAAAAAGTTTTCCAGATGCTGCCTAGGTAACTATCTTACATATCAACCGAAGACAAAGATTATCAACTCTAAAGAAGTAATATGAAAGTACTAGTGCAAACCCACAATAAAAATAATGCTAGGATAATTGGAAAAGAAAATTTCGTGATTAATGATGGGTCTGCTCAAAGTCAATACATGGCGTTTATTGTTCATACGTGTCAATTTATCAACTGTGACTTGCTCACGAAGCCTGACTTTTTGAATTGTATAAAGAAGAGCATGTGAAAAAATGACAAATAAACCAAAATTTAATTCGATGTCGAAGATTTCTCGGATCTATTCATTATCTTTCCCTTTCTGGACTGGACGGTCATCGAAGTTTTTGTCATACGCCACGCCTGTCCACTATAGCAAGCACTTACGTAATTTGTATTGTATAATCATCGCAGCAGCATTAATATCTGGAACTATTGCAAGCAGTGGCACTCCATCTGCTTTTGGAGAACCTTATGTTAATATCGCCGCGGCAGGCGATTGGGGATGTACTGGAAATACACAAGATACTGTAAAAAATGTACAAAAGCAGAACCCCGATCTGTTACTAGCATTAGGAGATTACTCGTACGCAAATAGTCCTGGATGCTGGTTCGACACGATAAGGCCGGTGGGCTCTATTACCAAAGTGGGTATTGGTAATCACGATGTCGAAGATACTGCACTCTTGAGCTCTTATTTAAATAATTTTGGACTTACAAGACAGTATTATTCCTATAAAGTTGGAAACGTTCATGTTTTAACAATGGCCACCGAAGAGGCATTTGCCAAAGGTTCGCAGCAGTATAACTTTGTGCTTGGGGACCTACAAGCAGCAAGTTCAGATCCTAACATCAAATGGACCATGGTGAACTTACATGTGCCACTTTATGCATCACCTAACACATGCGGAGACTCGGGGTGTGCTGGTGACAAGGACTTGAGAGAAACTTATCATCCGTTATTTGACAAGTACGGTGTAGATCTGGTCTTAGCAGGACACGTCCATAACTATCAAAGGAGTTACCCTATGACTTATAATTCACAAAATCCTTCCGATCCGAAAGTAACAAGCTGCAGCAAGAGTACATATAGCAATCCTGAAGGAGAGATCTACGCCATAGTGGGAACTGGCGGGGTGAACTTGCATGGTTTATCAGGAAAGTCTTACTTTATTGCAAGTCAACAAGATTCAAAGTTTGGGATTTTTGACATGCATATTTCTGCAAATACGTTAGAAGCTAAATTTATTGACAACGCGGGTACTATTCTGGATCAGTTTAGCATAAACAAAAATGTAAACATAAAGAAAATTGTATCAACAGAATGTAGCCCTGGACCTATGCCCACCTTCAAATCGGTAAAGCTACCGGCAAGCGACTCGCAGAATGAGTACTATCCAGTGGTAATACCCTTTAAAGTAAATTATGTCAACCCTGTTTTGCCAAAGCTTAAAACATTTGAGAGTCTGGTTAAAGCTTATCAAGATAGAGTGCACGGCGAAGATACCCCTAAACTCAAAATAGAAAAAATAAGGCAAAATATACATGATCAGATCAGTCAAAAAATAGAGAAGAAATTGGAAGATGTCAAGCTGAAGGACAAGGCAGACAATAAGGATGTAAAGGATGAGGGGACGACAACGACCTCGGATAGCTCTTGGCCATTGGAAGATGTCAAGCTGAAGGACAAGGTAGACAAGAGTCTCACATCAGCAATATCAGAAAATATCAAACAAAAGTTGAAAAAGAAATTTACTTCAAAGATTTTCAGTTCAGGATTTCCTTTCCATTAGGTTAGATGATACTGGACATATCACGTGATGGAACACTTTACCGGTTTAGATTATATTTAGACAGTAAATATTCAAACCTCTATCGTTACCTAAATAACAGACAAGGACTAAATAAAATCGAGAAAGTCCCTAGAACGGTCTTTTGTTTCCGTCATATTCTATCTATCCACGATTTTTAAGAAGCAACTTTATCGATGAATTTAATGTTTGTCAGAGAATCAATCATTTCTGCGAGAAACTATTATGCTGCCCATTCAAATATTTCTGTTTGAGTTTTGTTTTGTGACATCCTTTCTATTACTTTATCAAGACGAATTATTTCCACAAAGTGCCATCTCCTGACTTCTTCGTCGCTGAGATTTGGAGGCTTATTGCTCGACACTTCTTTGAAACGCAACCATTCGTAACAATATGGACACTGAAAAGCGACGCCCGATTCCCTACTTTTATTAGTGTAAGTTATTATCATTGGTTTGTCACAAACAGGACAAATGGCGTCTGGATCATCCCCCGATGGTCCGGAATAACGGATAGCAGAGGTCATGAGGCAGTTATGTATTATACATGATCTCATGTATCTGTTTCCCTCTTATCATATCACTAACACTTTTCTATTCAAGATCTGGTTTGTGTATCTTCCTCATATGCTCGTCTAACTCTTTAATTGATTCAAATTTAGACTCGCAGTCCTTGCAGTTATAGTTTGCATCTTCGGGAGACGACATATTATTTAGTTAGATAACATATCATATAGCCATTATATATCCAATTAGTTATTACTACAACTCACGACTATAATATATCAAAGGTAATGATTAGTCAACAAATTTATCATGAAAATAAAGTACACCACATTTATCTGGCAAGTACTGTTTCCTTTTCTGTATTACTAAACAACTATCAAGATATAACTATGACACGAAATTCTAAAATAAAAAATTAGAATTCGTCATGACTATTCTTTTCTTGCAAGAGGAGCAGTGACGTACTGTGTGAATAGTTTCATGTTAGGAACATGTGGTGGAACCCTTGTCGTTATGTTAACATTGGTCCTATTATAGGATGTCTCGATTGAACTTGCGCCCAAACTCAAGATCGTCTTGTATCGAATAATAGATAGTCACTATTGTCTGCTGCCCCGTATTGTGATATGGTTTTATTCTTGGCGCTAGAATCTCTTTCGCTAACTAGTTGATGTATCATTCTCAGAAGAAGACGACGAGTCTGCACACTGGGGAGTGTGCAGAGTAAATCGATTATCCAGACAAGAGGGTGGTGCTTTTGTTTCATCATTAGTTGTATTTTGTACATCGGTACTTTGCAGCGTGGAATTTGCAGATGCTTCCGAAACACAATTGGAGACGGTATTATTTTCTGAGGGTGGGCATCGGTCTGTGGCAGGACACTGATCTTGAGAGGTGGCTAGCTTGCCATCAGTGCAACGTAGTTGTCCTTCTCCCGCAGCGAAAACATATGCCACTTTTAATGGGAAGAGAATTTGAACATCCTCTTTCTGAATTTGGAAGCTTGTATTCCGATCCCACATAGAAATAGTTAGCAATAATATCGACAGGGTAGCAATAGCTATAACAATCAATCGAGTCGTGCTAGTCATACAATCTATTAGATCTTCATCTGTATTAAATAGTAACTCTCTACCACTTTACAAAAAATGACATGTATATGGTCCCAACGACTTGCGCGCCTCTGTTTTCGAAAAAATAATAAATGACTTAATCAAGATAGTTTCGTGATCTGTTCATCAACGATTCTTATAGCCACTGTTAAGCTAAAATTTCGCTCATTATTCAGCACGAATAAATCTTGCCTAAAAGTTCCTCTGAATGTTTCTTAAAAATTGACTGGCCCTCGCAGCCGTACAACATTTTTAGGCAGCATATATACAACTTTTTTTGATCCGAGTCGCGTCTTTGACTTATCTCGGACCATCCATTATGACTGATTCAAGCAGACATCGTGTGTGATGTACCGCTACTATCTAGTTTATTTTGACTGTTGGCTCGAAATGTTCCTTTCTCAGTATTAGTTTTCTTCTAGATGTAACTGTGGTAACAATTGATAGTTAGTTAGTAGACTTAAGGTTCTCACTAGATTTTAATCAATATCTTGTTTTAGAACTAGTTATAAGGAAAGTATCTACTCTTTTTCTATGAGAAAAACTTCACTATTTTCACGTTCAAGAGCATTTTTTGCTCTTTTTACGCTTCTAGTATTCGTGATCCTGGCTGTACCAATTTTTGTTTATGCTCAGTCAAATTTTACAAATACTACCAATTCCTCGCAGAGAATTGGTGTAAAGATAACCTCTCCAAAAGCTAATCAGACAGTCCCAATTGGCGAACTTACCGTCAATGGAACATCTTCAGATTCTTCCCAGACTAATTGTCAGGTATTTGTTGACTTGAACGACACTAAACCAATGCAAAATGTGACCGGAGTTGGAGTGGGAGGGCCAAAGGACTACTCTAACTGGACTTTTAGGTACACTCAAAACTATCATGTGATAGATAAAGGAATGAATGAATTAACCTCAAAAATCTCGTGTTATGATAATTCGGGCGCTGGCAATGCGACAACGAAGTATTACAGCATTAATATTACGGGGACTGACAATCCTACCAGCTTTATTCCCACTACAGGAAATTTCAGTATTGATAACTCCACTACAGGATTCCACACCGTAGCGTACTCTAATGTGTTGCCTCAGTATTCTACTATCGATACCAACAATTCGAAGTCGCTTGATGAGAATGTTGGCAATAACTCTGAGTCTTTGGTTTATGAACCTACTGGTAATGTTTATTCTGGTAATAATGACAATAGTGTTGATAATAGTAATGATAATAATGACGGTAACGATCATGGGTCATCGTCAAACCCAGGCGATTCTAAGCATAATCATGATTCTAATTCAAATAATAATAATGATAACAGTGACGACAAGAACAAGGACAATGAGAAAACTAAATCCCATTCTGCAGGGCATGCAAAATCATTGAAAGTCGAAAAAATTAAGCACACAGCCAACAATTTGAAACATGAAGAACACCTTAAAAATTTGAGTAAATACATCCATAATGTGGTAAAAGAAAGATTGCATCACATGACAGAAAGACTATCTGATTAATCAGCTATTCGATTGTGAGCACATGAGAACCTTACCAAATTTCAAGCTCAAATAGAGTTTAGGAGTTTCGACTCAACCGGTGTGATGTATAGGATCTGGACTGATCCTACTTGCCCATACTCAAAATTATCACCAGTAATTTCTGCTATCACTTCATGATAAAAAAATTAAACCAATGATTATCAAAAAGTTTCTATATAGAAGGGAGGTCCTCATTGGAGATACGATACTTAGGGTATTAAAATCAGCTTTGATTGGCCGTTAATCCAGTGATTCGACAATTGGGGGGAGTTAACATCGAGTTAGGCCATATAAAAACACACTTACGACATTTTTCTATTGTTATATGTTCAAGGCCGTGTATTTTTTTTATACATGCTGTAGTCAGCAGGTATAACCTCTGTGCTTGCCCTTACCCTTACCCTTACCTTCGCCTTCAGCTTTGCCTTTGGATTTGCCTTTTCCTTTACCTTCACGAATTAAAAAGTTGATGATGCAATTTTCGCTCATTATCAACCTGACACAATCAGACATTGATAAATTTTTATTTCCTTCTTCAAATCTGGTAAGTGGGAATTGATAGTACTTAACGAATTCATTTGGAACGATTAATCTAATTTGATAGAGTTGGCAATTGTCAATTATGAAGCCATTCTTTGTTTATTCATTTGAGCTTTGTTTTTGGGCAACTACTGGATGCCCACTTCCTGGTACTGCAATTATATACATAATAATTAAGACAACGGTCCCACCTATTCCAACATAATGCCATGCTTTACTCCATCTCTTGATGACAGGCATAACCCAGAATAGTTGAACTAGACCTGATACTATAAAGAATATCGTAAGGTCTACGGATATTAGCGTAAAATACATGGGAACTATTGCGAGATGTAGTACACCAGCTATAAACGTAGATGCAGCAGCTGCATAAAAAAAATGCTTCATTAGTCAATGATCATAACCTCTACTCCATGAAAATTCATGCATTTATTGTCGCACTGCAAATCAACAATCATTTTTTACTTTTCCTTTCATCATTTCGAGCAAGTTAAAGAAAACAAAAAACATTTAATCTTTTACTCTCGTTACATGTCTTGATATCTAAACGATGCACAAACTTATATGAGAGCAAGGGAATAATTTAGCTGCATATCTTTACGTCAAAGTTAGGTCATGAAATAATATGAGTTCAAACAACAATAAACAATTCGCATTCAATCAGCTAATCTGGATCGTAATTTCAATAGGGATAAGTCTTGCAATCTCCAGGTTATTACCATTTCCGATATCTATAGTAGCTATAGTGGGTGTATTCATAGCACTAAGTTACTATATGCGAAAGAGAACGACGGGAAAAATGGGATTGAGGGGTGGACTAACAGGAATGTCTGGTTCAACATCTCGAGCGCCTGGTAACAATTCATTGAAATATTATTGCATGATCTGCGGCACGGAACATAAACAAATCGAGTGTCCAAAATGTGGTTCGAAGCTGAAAAGGGTGGGATCATGATCAAAATCCTTGGATCCTCGAGACAATAAGGAAAAATGTACTGGACCTTAGACCTCCGAAAATCCGAATAGAATGCTTAAGGTATAGACTAAATCTTAGTATTGTTTTTCACTTTCGTAACTATGAAGCCTAAAACAATAACGATCCCAAGTACGCGTCAACCTTCAAGTAATGATATGGATCGAAAGAGAAGTTTTGAAGATAATATCTCCGGCGTAGTGATCATGTCAAGATAAACAATACCTTATTAGAAAATATTGTAAAATTGTCGATCAATCCCAATTACAGTACTCAATATTTTTTCGTCAACGAGGAAATATTATTAACGTCCATCACCACGGTCAAACCCTACACAATTTGAAGATTGCTTGAGGCTGGAGGCTGTGGAACTATGGGAGTATTGTTTCTGCCATTGTCATTAAGACTTAGCCCGAAGCACTTTTCTACGCCATCTTGAAATGCGTTTAAGTCAAGATTTCCTGATTGAAGATTATTTAGAAGGCTTTCCATACAAGCATTGGGATTGTTTAGATCAAGTGACTGAGTTGGATAGATGTGAACTGCGTGTCCTGGTTTCATTACAATAACAGTTACCCGATGATTAAACGAATTTGAATTATCGCCATGGAATAAAAATATAGTAACAGGTATTAGAATAGAGAAGAATATAAGGACATAGAAGAAATACCATGCTTTATCATTCATATAAATTCAAAGCGATTTTTCTAAATTTATAGCTTTGTATTGCATGTATGCATTTGATTAGAATAATTCAAGAACTTTCATAATAGAAATGGGATGACACCTGTTCTATTTAGTCCCTTGATTAGTTAATTACTATCCGACTTTAATTGTCTGGAGAGCATTTTAAAATGTTCAATTCTTTACTGAAATTGAAACTATTGTTCATCAAATTTTCTGCATATAATCCTTCAATTTTTCTCTCATCTCTGGCTTCATTGCCTCTTCTACATTTAGTTCATGCATCTTTACTACATGACCTACTACCTGCATCATCAACTCTTCCTGAGTATCGGCCCGTCCAACAAATTCACATTCTATATCAACATCTTTACAGGATACTGTTCACATAATCAAGTCATACAAAACTTGATTATTTAAGTCAAGATTAACAAAGTTTAGCTACAAAGAGGTCAATCTCATTTTTGATCTTCCTTCAATCAAGATCAAATAACACCATAGACTTGGATCAAAAGTGTTTAAAGTACACCAAAAAGACAAAA
>JBAWET010000250.1:0-1846 GCA_049591355.1 Nitrososphaeraceae archaeon | reverse complement strand
TGACACTATAGAGATACATAGTAGTACTGCTTATATGGTATTAATGAAATCACCTAAGCAAGATACGAGCTCGAGTACCAGTAATATATGCGCTGCAAGAATTCATAGGTACCGTTCAGCTCTCGTCGTCGAGGAAATTAACAGACCGACTATATTATCTCCGGAAGGTGTTTTGGTGAAAGTTGGCGCAGCAGGTCTGTGCCATTCCGATTTACATTTAATTAATGGCGATTGGAAACAAAGTCTGCCACTAAGCTTGCCGAAGACTCCAGGTCATGAAATAGCTGGATGGATTGAAGAGGTGGGTTCTTCAGTACCAGATGATATTTTCCAAAAGGGAGATTTGGTGGCAGTCTTTGGAGGTTGGGGTTGTGGTCTGTGTGTATACTGCAAGAAAGGGGATGAGGAAATGTGTGTGATGCCTAAATGGCCTGGTCTGTCCCAATATGATGGTGGTTTTTCCGAGTATGTGTTAGTACCATCTTACAAACTTTTGGTAAAGGTCGATCGACGATGTAAATTGAATCCAGAACAGCTGGCTCCCCTCACCGATGCCGGACTCACACCATATCGGGCCATAAAAAAAGTGCGCCACCTTCTTGTACCAGGCAAATACATTGCAGTAATTGGCATAGGCGGATTGGGATCATATGCCATTCAATATGCAAGAATTCTGGGTTCTGGAGCTAATGTGGTAGCATTGGATCTCAGACAGGACAAGATAGATTTGGCTACCGAGCTAGGCGCAGATTTTACTGTGAAAATTGATAAAGCTGATAGCGCCAAAAATGAGATAAACAGGATAACCAAAGGTAACGGCTTTGATGTTGTACTTGATACCGTCAGTTTGGAAAGTACTTTGAATCTTGGAGTTAAGACTTTGAATAGAAATGGCGCAATTGTGGTGATCGGATTATTTGGTCAAGAAGTAAGAATGCCTTTATTCGAGACAGTTCTAAAAGAATACCAGATGTATGGTTCCTTGTGGGGGAACTATAACGAACTTCGTGAAGTTATAGAGCTCGCTAAGGAAGGTAGACTAAAACATCGAATTCAAAAATTTGCTTTGTCCAGTGTCAATGATGCAATTGAACTATTACGCCACGGTAATATAACCGGTCGAGCTGTAATAATTCCTTGATTGTTTTCCTAATCATTTCAAATAGATAATAAAAGAGGCCTGTTAGCGACCGTAATTAGCCACCATTGTCTTAGTATTGATTCTCAGAGCGATTCAATAAACCTAAAGCAGCTATTTATGTCATATTTTTGTGCATTTTGCACTGAGAATACTGTCAGATTTAATTTATTGTAGAGGTACAGTTACAAAAGAATAAAATTGCAGATTTAAGGCTCAATAGAATATTTATTTCATAACAAAGGTACACTATATATTACAATGTAGTAACAAGAGCGTAAGTGTTAAGAAATATTGTAGACTTGTCAGATGCTGAAATTCGAGGTAAAAAAGTCTTCCCAAGGGTAGATTTCAACGTAAGTGTAAACAATGGAACTGTCGGACAAGATTACAGGATTAGGATGGCTATTCCAACTATTGAATACCTTATTAAGCGAGGTGCAATAGTTATTTTAGCATCGCATCTCGGCAAACCGACTCAACTTGACCCTAAATATTCTCTACGTCCTGTGTCTCAAAGACTGTCGCAGATCATGCGTTCCAATAAGGTTATGTTTGTGAATGATTGCGTAGGAAATATCGTTCATGAACAAATAGACAAGATGAAAAGAGGAGAAATATTATTACTCGAAAATTTGCGCTTTCATATAGAGGAGGAGCACAATGATTTGGAATTTTCACAACAGCTTTCATCTCTTGCTGATATTT
>JBAWET010000249.1:0-8804 GCA_049591355.1 Nitrososphaeraceae archaeon | reverse complement strand
GGTAACGTTCGTCTTTTCATCCAATCTTTTAACGGCCTGATCAAAAAGGTTGATTTGTATTTTGGCGAGCAACGATTTGACTTCTGCAATTGCATCTGCATTTGCTACAATATCCTTTTGTTTAGTGTCTCGCCTGACCAATTCTAGTTGATTGTTTTCGACATCTCTAGGACCCAAGTTTACACGCAATGGTACTCCCTTTGTTTCCCAATAATTAAATTTCCATCCTGATGTATATTCATCTCTGTCATCCAAATGTGCTCGTATCCCGTCTAGACCTAAAATATCCTTTAGACGACGTGCAGCTGTCACCACCAATTCTTTATTAACATCTTTGTAAATCGGTACAATTACCACCTGAATAGGGGCAATCCGCGGAGGTACTATGAGCCCTTTGTCATCACCATGAGTCATTATTATTGCTCCAATCAATCTCCAAGAGATGCCCCATGATGTTTGCCAAACAAAATGCTCTATCATGTCTTTTCCTAGGTATTTGATTTCGAACGGCTTTGCAAAATTTTGACCTAGTTGATGTGAAGTGGCCATCTGCAATGATTTTCCGTCTGTCATCAATGATTCCAGGCAAGTTGTGTATTTTGCGCCCACGAATTTTTCTTTTTCAGATTTATAACCTGATAAAGTTGGTATACTGAGGTAGTTTTCCACAAGGTCCTTGTAAACTTCAAGTATCATTCTGACTTCAATGTCAGCTTCTTCCTCGGTGGTGTGTGCTGTATGACCTTCTTGCCATAGAAATTCTGAATTTCTGATAAACGGTTTAGTAGATTTAATTTCAGCTCGCAGAGCACTATTCCAGAAATTTAGTTTCAGAGGAAGATCCCTGTGACTGGAAATCCATTTAGCAAACATAGAGTAAGCTAAAGTTTCTGAAGTAGGTCGGATTGCTAACTTCTCGGCAAGATCATTGTCACCTGCTTTGGTAACCCAAAAAACTTCTGGCATGAAGCCAGCGAAATGATCTTGTTCCTTGGACAAAAGACTTTCAGGTATTAATGTAGGTAGAAAACCGTTTTGATGCCCCAGATTCTTTAGTTTTTCGTCTAAAATCCCTTTGATTATTTCCCAAATTTCATAACCATAAGGTCTGAGCACTATGAATCCTTTAGCAGGTGCATAATCTGCTAACCCTGCCTTGATCACCGACTGGAGATACCACTCACTAAAATCTGAATCTCGAGAAGCAGTTATGCCTATTTCCTTCTTCAAACCGGACTAATTTAATTTGGTTGTTTTATGAAGCTTGTCCTAACTGGAGTGGTTCGCCTTTACAGTAGACTTTGCCACTTATTCTGCTGTGAAAGTTACTACACACATAACACTGTACGAATCCAACCTCTTTTGATAGGACTGGACAATCGACTGCCTCAAGTTTCATTCGCTTTAACATTTTGGGACTTACTCCTTTTAGCTTAAGTTTCCCCTTATCATCCATCATTCCCACACTATGTAGTTCTGCCTTCGCAATCTCATCCAACTTTATGGCTTTCTCAACATTTTTCACCGTCACTAGATATTTTGCTTCTGGCACATCGCTCATTGAAGTTCATTAATGTAACATTGTGCTATATGACCTTTCCGACACATGAAATATACAAGATCATGCTGCCACCTCAATTTGCAAAAATTGCATTATGAATATTACTCCAATTCTTTGCGTTTATGATTCACTTAGTGCCAAATGAATAGAAAATATTTTAGACCTTTTGTTTTGCGCCTAGCGGAAAAGGTTCAGCTAAACTTGTACGTCAAGAAATGATTCAGGCTATCGGCACCTTCTAAAACTCTAAATTTACGTGTTCTTATCACATATTTAAAGAAGCTTAATATATTCTAAGAAGTGGACATTTTCGTACAATAGTTAATATGTTAATTATCTTCGATGTAGAAGGCGTACTACTAAATGCTGAGTATTTGCCGGTACTAGCACAAAAATTTGGACCGCAAAAAGAAAAAGAAATTTGGGACATTACGAAACAAGGTATTCGAGGAGATATAGACTGGGAAGACGGTTTGTGCAAGCGCGTAAACGCACTACGTGGTATTTCATACGAAGATGCTTTGAGCATCGGAGAAAATCTCGAAATAATGCCTGGAGCAAAAGTCCTTTGTAATGCTCTGAGGAATGCGGGTTGGAAGATGATTGCCGTCTCGGGAGGATTCACGATAATTACCGATAGACTAAAGAAGGAATTATTGTTAGATAAAATATATTCCAATGAACTTGTATTCAAAGATGGAAAACTGGATGAGGTTATAATTAGTGTAACTTCTGATAAGTCAAAGGCGGTTAACGAGATTATTAGGGAATGGGGGATAAGGAAAGAGGACATCGTAGTCGTTGTAGACGGCGCCAATGACCTTAAATTATTTGAAATTGCGGGTTATACCGTTGGTTTTTGCCCGGTTGATGTTGTAAAGGCAAGAGCAGATGCAATAATTGAGATCAGAGATTTGACTCTCTTGTTAAATCTCTTAGAAAAAAAATATGGAAAAGCTGTGCTGACGAACACTAAACAATAATGTTTCGTTATTGGGGATGACAGGATAGACTGCATAATTCGAATAGCATAGAAATCATTCCGATATTCGTTGCGCGAGATATACGGAGTGGTGACGATATTGCCGAAATAATTTTGAATTCGATTAGGAAGGGAAATCATAAACTAATTGACAAGGATATCGTTGTTATCACGCATAAAATCATATCAAAATCAGAGGGCAGGGTGGTTGATCTGAGAGACATTATCCCTTCATTGGAAGCTAGAAAGATAGCTAAAATTCAGAAGAAGGATCCCAGAATGGTCGAGATTATACTTTCCGAATCAAGTGAATTGATACACCTGGAAAATGGGGTAATCATTTCAGAAACCAAACATGGTTTCGTTTGCGCCAATGCCGGCGTAGACACTAGCAACGTGGACGAGGATGAAAATATGGTTACATTACTTCCGATTGATCCGAATGGAACTGCAAATATGATGAGGGAAGAAATTAAGCGGAGGGAGAAGAGAGATGTGGGAATTGTAATAACTGATACTTTCGGGAGACCATTCAGAGAAGGGCAAATTAATATAGCAATAGGAATTTCCGGGGTGGAGCCGATCATAAGTTATATTGGTGAAAATGACATGTTTGGAAAATCTTTAAGAATAACCGAAATAGCGGTAGCCGATGAAATCGCCTCTGCTGCGGAATTGGTGATGAGAAAATCCTTACGTGTTCCTGCGGCAATCTTGAGAGGATGGGAATTTGAATTCAAAAAAGTCACGGCTTCTAAGTTAATCAGACCAAAACAAAATGACTTTTTCAGGCGATCCTTGAACGTAAAATATTAATAAAGTCTTTGTGGGTTCTGAAGAATCAGTTAAGGAAAATATCAATAAACATCCCGTTTTTTACATTAATCCTCAAATGATGCCATCTCTAGTTCGGTATTTTTGTAGTCACAATTAGCCATAAACGATTAATATAAATCGCTCTAAGCTACAATAAATCAGGGTATTTCGAAATGATAAATAACGAAGAATCATCAGCAAAGGTTATTGACGTCAGGGGTCTTTATTGCCCAGAGCCAGTTTTTAGAACCAAGATTGAGATTGAAAGACTTACAATAGGCGATAAACTGAAGGTAATAGCAGACGACCCTGAATCGGAGGAGGATATATCAAGATGGGTAAAAAGGACTGGTCATGAGCTCATTTACATTAACAAGAATGCTAAAGATTTAGAATTCCTAATAAAGAAGGCCAAGTGAATGACGTCCACGAGTGGACCTGATCTTCTTCAAAGAATAGGGGGAACCCCAGTAGTTGAATTATCAAAATACTCTACCGACAAAATTAAGTTTTATGCAAAGTTAGAATGGTATAATCCCTTTGGTTCGGTAAAGGACCGTCCTGCATATTGGATGGTAAAGGAAGCGGAGAAGTCGGGTGTGCTGAAGAAGGGCAAGAGTATCATTATCGAGCCGACCTCTGGAAATACAGGAATAGCTCTAACCGGTATCGCTACCTCAATGGGTTACAAAGTAGAGATAGTTATTCCAGAAAAGGTAAGTGAAGAAACCAAATTTATTTTACGAAAGTTGGGAGCGACCCTTCACGAAACATCCGATGACCTCTGTCCCAGAGTGGGGGCCGGAACTGACCAAAGTATTGCCCTTGCAGCGGCGATAGCAAAACCTAGACCTGACATTTATTTCATGCCCAACCAATATGAGAATGAGGCAAACTTCTTAGCTCACTATGAAAGTACAGGTCCAGAGATTTGGGAACAGACGAATGGAAAGGTGACTCACTTCTTTAGTGGTTGTGGTACCGGGGGCACGATCACTGGGACTGCCACGTTCCTAAAGGAAAAGAACAATAACATCAAGATCATAGCCATTGAGGCACAACAAAATCACATTCTCCAAGGATTAAGAAACTTTAAAGAATCTGCGATGCCAGAATTGTTCAAACGAAGGCAGAAAGCTGTGGATCAATGGTTCACAGCCTCCAACAAAGAATCCCTTAACTATGTGAAGGATTTGTTAAATCGAGAAGGTCTATTTGTAGGTCCTTCTTCGGGGTCTGTGATGTCCGCCATGATTAAGGTCTCTCAGTCTATTGATGAAGGCATACTCGTCGGGATCTTTGCGGACGATGGGAGAAAATTCAAGAGTCTGTATTCACAACAAAACTTGCTTTCGGAAAATGAATTTAAAGAAGCAGAGAGTAGACTGCCTTCTATAGCTTACTTTCAAGATTCTTAATGAGCACTTACTGTTTCTATTCTTTCCACCATTTTTGTTCGCCTAGCCATTTTTCAACATCTAATGCCGCCATACATCCAAAGCCAGCTGCCGTTACGGCCTGTCGATATCTAAAGTCGTGAACATCTCCGGCAGCAAATACACCTTCTACACTAGTCTTTGTGTGTTCCTTTAAGACGACGTATCCCTTATCATCGAGTTCAAGCTGATCTTTAAATATCGATGTATTTGGTTCATGACCAATAGCAACGAAGAGTCCTCCGACAGAGAGGGTTTGTTTTTTCCCATCTTTTAAACTCTTAATCTGGATATTTTCTATTTTCTTGTTACCATTAATTCCTTCGACAACATGATCCCAAAGAAATCGGATCTTTGAATTTTCAAGCGCCTTTTCCTGCAAGATTTTGCTTCCACGTAATGAATTTCTTCTGTGTATGATCTTTACCGATCTCCCAAATTTTGTTAGAAATGTTGCTTCTTCTAAAGCAGTATCTCCGCCTCCAACAACTGCAATATCCTCACCTTTAAAAAATGGGCCATCGCAAGTTGCGCAATACGATACTCCTCTACCACCAAACTCATGTTCTCCTTGAATGCCCAACTTACGTGGAGATGCTCCAGTGCATGCCAAGACTGAAAGTGCTTCATAAGTTTCTGAGTTCGTAGATATTAAGAAGGGATGCGCCTTAAAATCTACTCTTGTCACTTCGTCATCTATAATTGTGGCACCAAACCTTTCTACTTGTTGTCTCATGTTCATCATTAATTCAGGGCCGAAAATTCCGTTGGGAAAGCCAGGATAATTCTCAACTTCGCTTGTAGTCATGAGCTGTCCACCAGGGAGAGTTCCAGTAATTAGAAGTGTCTTTAGCTTTGCACGAGAAGTATATATTCCCGCAGCATAACCAGCAGGCCCAGAACCAATAATTATTACGTCATAACGATTCTTAATGCCGTTATTATTTTTCTTATTCTCCAAATCATGTACTCTGAATTTTTGAGTTTCGGACATAATGCGTTATGTGGATAAGTAGATTTTACCAGTTAATAATTTGTTCGTCATTAGGTGATTTATACTCCGCCAACTCCATCAAAATGATAGTATTAATATTGGTTGTAATGTACCTATGTTGTTCTTATTTTCGTATATATTTTATTTATATTCATCTTTAAATCCAAATAAATTAGCCGTTATTTGTCAGATGGTAAATTAATCGATGGTGGTAATTTATCTGTCTACCCACACTATGTGTATGACCCGTTCTCTATCCACAAATTTTTTTTTACTGCAGCTGCAGCGAGACTTTGTATAATGGGTCTACATTCAATTAATTCTGATAATTGAAAGATAATAGAGTTTCGTGGTATTCGCAAAACTTTGGTGTCTTGACTTGAGCGCGTATCATTTCTTCCTGCCAGTGGGAGTTATACAACGTGCAAGTATTTTTAATGCAAAAAGGATCACCATCGGTAAGAAAATAGAAGACCGCCTGAACTGCAAATCCTAAGGCAGCACAGAACACTGAAGGATCGCCGTAATCAATAAACCTTCCATTGAATTTTGTCTTTATTTCTTCGTTACTAAGGTTAAGTAAATCAGATAGCATCATTTTAAAGTAGTAATCTCTCGGCTTCGCAGGAGCTTCTATAATTCCGGTTGTAGAAATTATGCTGGGCGTCCCGCAAATTAGTGTCCTTGCATGAAATCTTCTGGTAATTTCGTCATATGTAATAATAAGACTATCTTTAAAAATTATATGTACGTGCCCCAGCTCCATTTCATCCACACATATAAAATCTGAATAAATTCTCTGTAACTCAAATCCGTCAAGCAAAATAAGACACTCTTTTCCTTTAAAAGAGTCATTATTGTTAAAAGATTTGTTTTGGAAGCCATTAGCATGAGGAGTGCTGGTTCGATCGATAGTTCGATATATTTCCGGGTAATCGTCGGGTAAGCTAATGGAAATAGAATTTCTAACATCGATCAGTACTTTCGGGAAGACCCTTTCTAATTCCTTTTTTAATACATTGGATCTCTTCTTTGTTATTAATTTACTACCGTACAGATGTATATACGCGATTTTCATAAAAAATCTTGAATGTGCTTTGCCTTATTGGTACTTCATTTTATTTGTATTTTTGGGCGTGGAGATATTTCTTTTAGCTTATGCAAGGTGACCTGCGCCGCTTTTCTGCCAGACATTAGCATAGAACCAAAGTTGGTCCCATACGTGGAAGACCATGAGTTTCAGTCACCGACATGCCTGTTGCTATCAATCCTGGAAACACTTCTCCAGTTTTTTCCACTACGGCGTCTTCGCCGCCTTCCACCCACATAGGATCCATTCCTTTCCACTCGATGTATCCTCTATCCATTAATCTCTTGACGGCTACAGAATCATGCCCAGACGCATCGATCACGATCTTTGATTCTAGGGCAACAGGATCGACGCAAGTTATATTTCGAGGGAGCGCAGAAACTGGCATCCAATTTACAACTACGCCACTTACTCTATTATCCTTTAGAACCAGATCATCAAATTTGGTTAACTGAAGAAATCTTACACCTGAATCGCAAGCAGCGGCAATAAGTTTTGAACAGGCATGTGGACCCCATGTAGCAAATAACGAGTCGGAAATCTTTCTAAAGGGCACTCCAAGCTCTTCCCAAATCTTTTGGGCAGGAGCTCTAACTGTAACTGGATTCATCATATATCCTCCCACCCAATATCCACCTCCAACGTAGTTATTTTGTTCAATTATGAGTGTTTTAATCCCATTCTTTGCTAGCTCCCTTCCAGCCATTAAGCCTGAGGGGCCGGCTCCAATTATTATTACATCTGAATCAGTATATTCAACAAGCGTTTCATTGAACATATTAGCAATTGCTCTAGTAATTTCTTTTTCACTCACGTGAGCAAAAACTTTTTCCATATTATTTTTCAATCAAACTGATATTAATATGCTTTCTAGAAACAAGTAGATAGATTCGGACAAGTGTGACAAATTCAGGGTGATGATCTAATTTTGTCTTAATAAAGTCAGTCTTCTGTCTGACTCGTACTTTGTGTTTACGCATAGTGCATTCTCAAGTTATTTACGAATAGTTCTCGAAACAGGATTGCTTCTTATCTTTTCAATGACGTCATCAAGCAATTGTAATATTTCAGATTTGTGAGACGTAAGATATTCTTGCCCTCTATCTGCCAATCTGATCCGGAACAGCCGCAACTCACGATGCTGGTCGAGAAATTGTTCAATCATTGTACTTCCGTGCTTCGTTGGAGTTATTAGTTGGTCAAAGTTTTCTGTGGTTTGACTTAGGTCGCCTCTTTTTACCGCTTCCACGGCATTGTCCAAATATTCGAGGATATCCTTGATCTCCTGTAGAGGAGCTGAATATTCTTTCTTTGAGTTTAAGAAACCAGCTCGTTTCACTTCGCCTACTTTTTCGGATAATCCTTTTGCTAGTTCGTAATACTCATCCTTACCTATTAGCCCTCTCTTCTCCCGCCTTATGACCAATCCTTTCATGTCTAGCCTAAGCAATGCATCCTCCACGTCGTCCTTGCTCATTCCAGTTACCCAAACGATTTTCCCAGAGTAATCATAGCCCTGCCTTAGAGATTCCAACACCACCACCTCAATTATCCTCATAAATCCCTCTTCAGCTTGTGCATTTTCAAAATCTCTATCTCTAACTGCTTTCTTTGCATGAGAGATGTCGATCTCTATAGCTCTTCTCAAAGCCTCCATCCCCTCATCAACTCTTCCACTGAGAGTAAGGTAGCATGCACGATTATACCAAGCCATGCCGTCATTAGGATCAGCATCAATAGCCTTCACGCTGCATTGGATGGCTCTATCATAGTTCTTCATTTTATAAAATGATAAACCTTTTAAATTCCAGGCTTCAGGGTTATCCAGATCGATGTCCAGTGCTTTATCATAAGAGGCAATAGCTAAAGTATACTCTCCCAAATGAAAATGAGCATATCCCTTCTTGACCCAAGCATCGACATAG
>JBAWET010000248.1:0-13698 GCA_049591355.1 Nitrososphaeraceae archaeon | reverse complement strand
ACCATAATCTGTCAACCATCAGCATTAACTTTCCTTTAAAATATATGTTGAAATAGTGACCTGTGTTGGCTGCAGGGTTACTTCGGCAATCTAAAGGACTAACTGTTGACGCGTAACAAAATAATTGATAGATTCAATCTTGAACAGTTAAGATCATTTCATAGGTTAAAGTAATTATTTTTGTTTTTCTAATTCCAACCTCTGTCTAACTGATTTCTGATGCGTGATGGCCGACGAATGTTTGTTACAGTAATTGCTGCTTTTTTGAATTGCCACGCCCTTGATCCGCGAAGAAACCGTCCTTGACTAAGACATCCATTATCTCTGATTCAAGATCTATTATCTCTAAAAAACACGAATCGCAACACGGTAGTCCTAAAAACAGCGTGCTGGCTTCGTTAGCTCTGTCGATTTTCTCTTCATCCTCATAACAGAAGTGACATTTACCCTTGTTATTAGTTCCCAAGAAAGAAGACAATTCTATATTAGTCAGACGGACATAAAAGAGTAACTCCGAAAATGATTCTTGAAAAGTCAGAGAGCTAATTAAAACTCACATCATCGCCGCAGATTAAAACTTATTCCTAAATTGAGTGAAGTGGTTCATTGCAAAGTCTGCACACACCAAACCAACCTGCTATAGAAATACTCATATCTTCTTGAGATGAATACAGTCCACATTCGAAACAAAAGAATTTTTCTTGCCTTTTGAGTCTCTGAATGGAATTTATCTTAATGATAATCAATCTTTGTGATACGCAGGACAAAAGGTACGAAAAGAACAGGTAGATTTCTATTACAAGGGGACATCTTACAGACACTGAATTTACTTTTTTCATAAAATTGATATCGAGTAAATCTGTTAATTTCCCCATTACATTACATTTTGTCACGTTTTTTAATTTTATATGCCCGAATAAAGGCTATGCATCACGTTCAAGGGAGGGGGGACTCTATCAGAAATCTGATCTGGCATCATGCATCTGATGTGATCGTGAGAAGAATTTTATTTCCCTTCCGACTTAAAAAGCCATTGTAATGAACGTATTCGTTTTGGTTTGCACGATTTTTTGCATAATATTGCTATTATTCATTGCCTATGCCTTCATAGCAAATAAGGATTCAGCCCCAGTAAGCGCGCAGCAAAAGAGGTTATTAGCAAAATCTGTTAATATTACTAGTTCTCCAAATGAATCTGTGGATAATAACACTGACAATGGGTGAAATCGTATGTTGATTTGTAAGGTGAAAGAAGCCCGGAATGCTAAATAATATTAATTCATTCTCAGGAACATAATTCTGGTGGACTTGAATTTGCGATCAAAAGTCCTTCTTGGGGGCATTATAGAATTAACACTTACCAATTTGCGATACCGGCGGTTTTGATCGTAGAACTATTCAGCATATCATTAAATTTCTACAAGGAGTTATCCTTAGTAATAATCAAACAAAAAAATAAGGTAATAAGCTAAGCATATAACCCGCAGTTCATATGATTTAGTCAAGTGCCTGATTCACAGTCGTACCGCGACAGAATATACATCGTCAAAGATATCATCATGAAATTAGTCGAATATGGGGAGCTTAACCAAACTGCATTAGTAAGCTTTTGTGGACTTAATTTAAAGAAGCACAGATCGATCTTTGAAAAAATGGAACTCAATGGTTTCATTTCGAAAGCTGAAATATCCCTTGGCAAAAGATTGGTAACGGTTTACAAGCCCACACAAAGGGGACTTGAATTTTGTAGAAGCATACTTGAACCATACGAAAAAGTTTTTCCTAGAGGCACTAAAGCAACAAATGAACCAGAGATATAACGAATTATTGGATAACCTAACAAAGGTGCTTCCAAATTAGGATTCCGGTTCTTCGGCTACGCCAAAGTTCGATGCTATTTCCCTGTCTATTTCTTCTTTTCTCCGAACGTATTCATCATACCGCTTACTCCAGGAGTCAATAAGCCTATACTGTCTAATTCCCGTGAATATCCAAATTGATGAGATAACTATTACCGCACTCAAGAGCGTTACCAAAACAATCCCAAATTCATCTCTAGTGTCCATCAGGTTAAGAAATGAGGGATGACGTATCAGATAAAGTGATAGTGCTAATGCGAGTGGGGCCAGGATCAAAGCTGAGATAGATATTGCCTTCAAGGTTTTTCTGATGTTAGACATTTGATCTATAAACGAGTCCAACATTTTCAAGATGTCTGTACGGGACGAATGATCTTGATCAGCCGGCATTTTGGATCACCATCACCTTGAATAATATCATTCTGCCTAAATGATGGTCTTTGAGAGTCGTAAATTGACTATTTTTCTTCCCCATCTTTATTCCCTAAACCAAAGTAACAAGCATGGCATTGTTTTTTTGAATATATCACTCCTTTATTACCACATGTAGTACATTGAATATCGTAATCTATCGTAGAATCCAATGACTTTGCGGCCTGCATACAACTGCCGCAAATTGGTGCCTCCAAACTGTAGCTGGACAAAAACCCATTCCCACACTGACTACATTTGAGGCTATACATACTTCCCTTTGGCCTCCATCTTCTAAATGGATTTGTAAACCCCAACTCCATATTCACACCGTTTTATGATATACATACTTAATTAACTTAAGTTAACCTTGTTAATCTGAATATGGTTCAGGGTATAAGAATCTATGGCAGATACCAAATTGCTTAAATTCTTCACTTGAATAATAGAATGTAAGTGAGTATTTGCGTCGTCAATCCGGTAACTATTTTACATTAAAATCGAATGAGGCATATTCGGTCCTAATTGGAACGAAATTGATACCCATAACTGCAACTTCTAGGGTATAATTTCCAGCACTATTAAATTTGAAAGGAATGGTAACAACTCCTTCAGCTGTATGAAGCAAAGGCTGTCCTGTCAATGCAGATGCACGGAAAATCTCCTTATTCGATTGTTTTATGACAACATCATAATCAATATGTACCTGTATTGTTTCACTCGATGGTTGGAAAAAGCTTACTTTGAATTTGGAATCGCCGATCGTCAAGGGAAAGGGTGAAGGTTGTACCAATACATCTACACTACCTCCATCAGTTGGCATTTTCACATTTTGAGAGGATATAGTAACTGATTTAGTTATATTCGAGCTTCCATTGGTATCGTTCACACTTCCGACTTGGGATGTTCCATTATCGTATAATGTATTATTAACAAAGTATGCAAAAGAAACTGAATAATAAGAATCATGTAGCGACAACGATACAATTATGAATGCAATTTGCAAAATAACTATAAGATGGATTAAAAATTTCGTCTTGTCCATCATACAACAGTCAAATATAATCAAAACACATTTACTATTAAATCTTGCACATTGTCTCCCTATCATATTGATATGGAAAAGTCAATCGTACTAGCATACTAGTATAAGATTCGTGAATGGTTCCTAGTCATTATTGTCTGTTTTTTAGAATGATGCAGGAGGTGATCATACACGGCGGTACTTCCACGTCACATGTTACATTTCACAGTTAAATGACTTGATATCACCCTGCGTCGTATTATAGTCTACTATTCTATCAACTCCAGTGCCACAATCGAAATGATCGGCACCCTGGCCTCCAGTTAAGACATCGGCCCCTGGGCCTCCGTACAAATCATCATTTCCATCATCGCCTTGAAGATTGTCATTGCCTATTCCTCCGAATAATACATCACTGCCATTTCCTCCGAACAACTTATCGGGTCCTGCTCCGCCATCAAGTTCATCGCTTCCTCCATTCCCAAAAATGGTGTCTGAACCACCCCCACCAGATAACATGTCCTCGACGTTTGTCCCGTTCAGAGCATCAATTCCACTACCTCCTTCTATTATGTGATTTTCATTTTGAATCCTAGTATTATTGGTCATATCAATTCTCTTCGTCTCATTTACGTGTCCATCAACATCAGTGTTGTTTTGTGTAATTCCTTCAGACGAAATAGCCCAGATCCACCTGATATGTAAACCAGTTGATATCAGACTCAGGAACAGTAAACCTATCAAAATGATATTATGATGCGACATGATAATTATCACCTTCTTTATACATATTGAAATTTAAAGCATTCACCAATCTAAGCCTTCGCAAATATGAAAGTGTATTATCAAAATAGCGTGACATCAAGATCCCCTCATTAGCGGAATAATAAAGGCTAACATTCAGAAAAAAAGATCCTTGGATTATATTTGGTTATATTTGTGCATTCGTATGCTGTAATGTTTTGTCGATAAGGCTGGATCATACAAATTTTGTTAGGCGAAGATCTGCAAATCTAGGTAATTAATATTCAGGAGAAAATTTCTTATTTCGAGCTTCTAAACCTGCCCTATCCTGTTTTGCACAATCTAAATCATCTGTCTATACAAGAATTTCCTATTAACAAGTTTCTATATATTTAATTAGTTTAGTTATCATACGGAAGAATATGTTTGCAGGCAAATTGTTGTTGGTATTATTATTCTTCTTATGCATGTCCTTGACTACTTCGTCAATCACTGCTAGTACCTCTCAAAAGACGTCATTGGAGGGGTCACAACTTATCGGCAGCAACGATACGAGTACTGTTAATGGTGAAGCACTTCAGACTAGGGACATCAACAGCTCGCAAGATGATAGTCTCTCTATTCTAAATGCCACATTGAAAGGCATGATCCCGTTGGGCAAAGGAAAACCACTATCTATGGCAATAAATCCTAGTACCAATACCCTGTATGTTATATCGCCATCGGCATTGGATGGCAAACTGCAAAATGTGATTCATGTTATTGACGTAGCAAAGAATAAGAAAATTGATATCATTAAAATTGGTGATCCTGAGCATGACTTTCTTCGGAACATCGCAGTGGATCCAGTTAGCAGAACACTTTATGTTACAGGAGAATATCGTGTTAACAAACAAGCAGTCACTTATGAATATGACTCGCTCTATTTCATTAATCCAAACACAAAAGACTACAAGAGACTTTCTCTCTATTCTGAACCAGAAGAAGGAAAAGAGGGAGATTTGTCAGGAGTAGCAACATCCCCGACAAGCAAGGTAATCTATGTTGGTTCATTGTATCCTGAAGGAGGCAATCCTGGAATATACGTTGTTGATGGTCGTACTAACCGCATCACCACCATGATAGACAAATGGGAATCAGGAATACAGGATATAATAGTTAACCCAGATTCCCACGAGACCTATGCAATTGCAAAATATGACAATTTGCTTTCTGTAATAAATGGTTCAACAAATACAATAAGCAAGAACATCACAACAAAAGATCCCATTTCAATGTCATTTGATTCAGAAAGGCATGCAATGTATGTTGCAAACGGATACGGAGAGGTCAGCACTATAGATCTTTTTTCAGGAAAGAACACAACTAGTCTTGTCGAGCCCTATCTTCAGGACATATCGTATGACCCTTCTACTAAGCAGCTCTATATAATAGCCCTGAACAAGACAATGCAACTCTCGAAGGACAATTCTGGCCCAGTTAGCAAAGTAATCGGTCTTGATACCATTTCTGGCAGGAATTATACTGTGTTTGAAACTGATGCAACTTTGACCAATGTCATCTCACATCCCTCGAGTGGAATAGTATATGTTTTGGGTTCCGATGCAAATAATTCAAAATTATATATACTACAGCCTGGCAAATTTAGCTGAATATTACAATATTTACTAATATTTACAATAAGAACCTTTGTTATGAAGGTGGAGTTGGAATTTGAATTAGTGCGGTGAATAAGGATCACAAAAAAGATAGATGTTGTTAATTATCCCTGAGCTTAAGGAATATGAGTTTAATATAAAATAACGTAAAGTTTGAGACCGTCGATGATGCAGGTGAGTGAATTCGAATCTATCTAGGCAGCTTGAAAGATTCCTTGATAGGCTTGGCTGGAAGGACTTGAATGTCACATACCTGAGAAAATGGACTATAATCTCCGTATTTGTCGGATTACTTTCAGGTTGTACGGTGATCCTATTTTATGTCTCCATTCAGATTATTTCCTCGTTCTTTCTGGGATATGTCATAGGGTATGTCCCTCCACCTATGGGAAATGTTTCAGCGTCTTCTAATTACTCTTTATTTGTTGAAAGAGTTTGGATGATACCGCTTGTAATGAGCGGAGCAGGAATGGTGATAGGATTAATAACAACCAAATTTGCACCCGAGACCAGAAGTGATGGCATAGACAATGTCATTGAAGTCTTTCATAGCGACAAAGGTCTAATTAGACGCAGAGTTGCGATAATTAAGCCTATTATCTCTTCGTTATCAATTGGTACAGGTGGTAGTGGAGGACCTGAAGGCCCGATGGCTCAGATTGCTTCTGCTTTCGGATCGATCGTTGGCAAATTATTTAGACTAGATGACGAAGAAACTAGAATAGCCATTGTCTCTGGAATGGGAGCAGGCATTGGAAGTATGATTCGAGTACCTTTTGGTGGAGCTCTGTTCGCTATAGAATTGCTCTATGGAAAAGACTTTATAATAAAATCGCTTTTTCCAGTACTCGTAGCATCTCTAACCAGCTACGCCGTCTCTGGCATCTATCTTGGATGGTCACCTATTCTGACGATTCCTCAAGGAACGATCACTAAATTTAGTATAGAGTCAATAGCTGCTTACGCAACCTTAGCTGCAATAGTAGGAATATCCAGCATTTTTTACACAAGAATCATAGGGGTTATTCGAGCATACTTTGAAAAAATCAGAATACCATCGTTCCTGAAGCCAGTAATAGGGTGTGCGATGGTAGGCATCTTTGCCATCGGCTTCCCTGAAATATTGGGAACTGGTTATGGACTGTTGCAGATAGTTATTATTGGTAATTATGAATTTCTTCCGATTTGGATACTCATTGCAATTATATTTGTAAAGATGTTTGCAACGTCGATCTCGGTGGGCTCGGGTGGTGGCATCAGTTTTTTTGGCCCTACATTGGTAATAGGAGGCCTAATAGGAGCAGCGGTAATGTCAGTATTCCATCTGTTTGGAGTATTCACATTTGTAGACATACCCTCTGCTACTTTGATAAGTATGTTCGCGTTCTTTGCTGCGGGGACAAAGAGTCCATTTTCTTCAATCGTAATGGGAACTGAGATCGTTGGAGGATATTTCTTATTAGTGCCTTTAACAATCTCAGTCCTAATTTCTTATGTCATATCTGGTAAGAATACCTCGATCTACAAAAATAACTTGGCGGGCTTTTCGGTCCGAAAAAAAAATCTCAACAAGCAAAGATCCTTGTATCAATTTCGAGTAGGTGATACGTTGGATCCCACATTCTACGATATTACTAAGGAGGCAGTTATTAACGAGGCCATCCGAATTATGAAAGAAACTGAATCCACCGTTATGGCAGTTACCAATAATGAAGACAAATTGGAGGGCATAATACATTATAGAGACCTGGTAGAAACTTCTGAAGAAAATAAAGAGATAAAAACTGTCGAGGACGTCATGATCAAAGATCCACCTTTTTTACTTCCTTCAGACACACTTCAAAAAGGATTAGAAACTATGGTAACGTCTGGTCTGTCAGAGTTATTCGTTGTCTCCCCATCAGACAATAGATTGGTTATAGGGTTGATATCTTTAGATGACATATCTAGGATGTGTAATGAGAGAAAACCAGTTCTTTTGGATATCGAAAGTATTGATCAGTCTCAAATTCAAGAGACAAACAATAGTTTCAAAAAAGACTCGTCTGTCCTTGAACGGAAGATCAGTCTTACAAATAAACAGATCTGGTCAAAATTAAAGGACCATTGGACAATCTGAGCTGACAGCAATCTGTGTGAAGTAATGAGTCATTAGCCGGACTTCAATCATCTAAGTTATTAAAGGTAAAACATTCCTAGATTAGAGGTAGCGTATCTTAACATTATGTGGAGTATCTATTATTCCTTAAATGAGGGGATATATTCGCATCACTGGCATCCAAAGATAGTGGAAAATCAAAGCGTTTTGTAGAAATTGTAAAATTGGGCGCTTTAATTAAGTTGAAAATACGATTTAAATTTTGAATTAAAAGAATGAAAAAAGAGTGGTTAGCTGACCACGACTTTACCCTTCATGTAAGGATGAAGAGTGCAGTAGTAATCAAATGTTCCTGCGGTATTGAATTGATGTTGGAACGTTTTTCCTGCAGCAAGGTAGCTTGAATCAAATTCTGTTCCCGAATTTCCACCTTCCGGACTTCCGGAGGTAACTGTATGCAATGTTGTGTCCTCATTAGTCCAGGAAATTGTTGTACCCTTTGAAACCGTCAGGGTTTCAGGTACGAAAAACTTTCCATTGCTTGGGACAGAGGATCCTGCTGAAATTATAACAGAATCTCCGCCTGATGCGCCAGATGCGTTGCCAGTCATATTACCTGACATTGTTGTTGCGTTGCCAGTCATATTACCTGCGTTATTTTGTGCATAGGCCGAGTGCAACTGACCGGACAAAAGCGGACTAAAAGCCACTCCTGCTATCAGTACAGAGCCAATAATAGCTGTCAAAAAGAGATTATACATGGACAAATTTTTCATCAATACTATATTAAAACCTTTGAATTTCCAATTCACCATTTAATAATTTCAATTGCGGACAAATAATAACAATAGATCAGTAGCTCATTCTACGATAATTTATTTAAATAATAATCCGTAAATTCAATAGGCGCCATCTATCGATAAATTTGAATTGTCATTTATTTAAATTATCAGATGAACGTAATATGAGAAATATTGAATTTAGCAATAATCCTTAAATTAGTTTATTAACAAAAATAAAAGATGGATGGACGCAAAGTTTGCGTCTAAGTTCTTTTTTGTACTATTCTATTTTTAGCTTGCAGTCGCGTTGCTAGCAGTCATGTTACTAGCCATCATCTGCTCCTCTGACATCGATGCTCCGCCAACCTTATCGCTGCCTTTAGGTGGGACCCATGTTCCTGGTGGATGATCACTGTCTGTAGAATTACCGTCAGCGACTACTGCAAAAGCACCGCCTCTTAATACATCCTTCATTGCATGGTCTACTCCAACATATAGTCCTGGAGATGGAAATGTTGCTTCAATGACTGAGCCTAAAGCTGGAGGAATCCAATATGTTTCATCGTTCCACAATTGTGTGCCCAATGCATCATTGGCCTTATTGGTACCATCGTGTGCAGAGATCATTCCGCTAATGAAGTGGAATGAGACTCCGTCGTTCGGACCAGCATTTACAATATACCATCTTGTCAATTCACCTGGTTTGACCTTGAATATCTGTGCATCTTTGTTAAGTTCCAACTTAGCAACTTGACCTATTGCAGGGACATACTTGAATGACATACCGTTAGTCAAGACGAGATCTGGTTGGTTTTTCCAAAGTTTAATCAAGTCAAACGATCCTACAACTCCGCTCGTACCATTAAATGGACCCTTGTCAGCACTGTTGTATAGCTCACTGAATACCATGTAGAATTCTTTTGCCTTTGCTTCATTTGTTGGATGTACGACTATGCCACCATACATTCCGTTGGCCATGTGTTCCCATATGCCATTTAGTCCGTCAGCTCCACAGTGATACAGGAATACTCCAGGGAACTCACCCTTAAGCGTCCATGTTTTTGATTCACCTGGTTTTACACTACCGGATAATGCGTGTTCTGGACCATATCCCGCGTGGAAATCAAGACTGTGTACAGCCTTCCCGCCATTCTTCAATGTAATTTCCAATGTGTCACCTTGGTCAATTGAGACAACTGGGCCTGGAATTGTACCATTGAATGTGTATGCGTTGTACCATATGCCGCCTGGGTGTAATGCGTTGTCAGGGGAAACCTGTACAGGCTTTTCAACTGCAACTAACAGCACTTTCTTAGTTTTTGTATTTTCTTGCGCATGAGCTACTTGTAACTGTCCTGATAAAAGCGGACTTATTGCCACGCCTGCTACCAGTACAGCTCCAATAATAGCTGCCAGAAATAATTTACTCATTACAGGCAGTTCGGGTTCATGGGTATTAATACTTTTAAAGACCGTTAAAAAACAAAGCCAATAGTCATTGAAGACGTAATAGGCGGTACACCATAATTACCCCAATGTAGCAATCTTTTTAACATTGTCACCATTTGGGACTTACCATGCTGAGGCAATCTAACTTACCCTTGCGTACGCATCCTTGATCTTTATCTTGATTTCGTTCAATTCTTGAGCATTTTTTATCTTAAAAGTTTCTGGCTCGAAATTCCTTCCCTTGATCACTTTAACTTCCAAATGGTCGACATGAGGTTTTACGTCTAGAAAAGATCGAAAAACTATACTTTTTGCGTAAACTACCCGGTGCGGTCTCTTGTCTTTGATTACATTTGTGCCCAATGACATGGCGAAGCTGCTAATTGCAAAATATACCTGTCTTACCGGATCGGTCAGATTTTGAACAATATCTTCCACATTGCCTGACAAAGTACTGTCTTTTACCAAGTTGAACTTATCCAAGCCTATCACTCATACATCAATCTTCAAGCAATTTACGCATTTCTTGATATTCTTCCTTATTTATTTCTCCCCTGGCAAACCTGATCTTAAGAATATGCACAGGATCGTCTGTCCCAGAAAGTACTGATTTGCTCGTTATCCTCTGCAAGTCTTGCTCTTGGAAACCAGCGTTAGGTATTCGCTTAGAATTAGTCAAATGTGGCCCTGTGCTAGTCGAAATCCTGTCACCTTCGTTAGAATTTCGCTTTGTGATGACGTAGCAATCCTTACAAAGCAACAGGTTGCTGTTCCAGTTAATTCTTGCCGCATACTTTCTAAATCCTAGTTTGCCATGACAGACACAGCAATAGTTTTTCTCATGATCCAATAATAATGTGTAGCATGATTCACATAGTTCTTGACATGTTCCCCACCCAATTGATGGCACAAATTTTGCAGATCCTACCCTCAACTTCTTTCTACATACTCCACATTCGTTTAGGTCCTCCAAGTTCATCTGGATGTTATCTCCCAAAAGTGGAACAAGAAGTTCAAACATACTATCTATGAACCGTCTGTCAGTTCCGCGTTTGGAATAATCGTATATCTCCATAGTTGATTTATCATCACTAAAGATAATTTGAAAATTGATCCCGTCTTTATTCGTGCGGCCTCCAAAGACCGACTTCCCAGCAATATGATATTTTTTATCATTGATGTATTTAATTTCAGCCTTTTTTCTACAACATTCTAATACAGTAGAAAACAGATTGAAATCCACGTTATTGAACTTTGCAGAAGCCTTGGTGGCCACATCAGCTAAGGAATTTCCTTCGATAAAAAATTTATCTCTTTGGCATAATTGCTATTTGATTCAGACTACAGGGATTGAGAAATCAAACTTAATTGGAGTTGGCAAAAATACATTGTCAAAATCAACTCCTGTTATTTCAAAGGAAGCCGTATAGTTCCCCCTCATTACAAATATTGGGCCATTCACTTTTATTGGATTTCCGAAGTCAGAAACATAACTGGCCGAAAGACCGTCGTAATTTGCATTGACCTTGTATGGGCTCGTTGCAGTTGGAACAAATTGTATTTTCAGGTTTCCATCATGGGTATGTAACGACTCGGTAAATACCCTTTGTCCTCCTTTAGTGATCGTAACCAAGTACGTCACATGAGAAATATTATTTCCTGTTTTATTATCCATCAATTTGATATCAAAATCGACATTCTTTTCTGCAATAACTGGTGATGGATCAATATTGAACATCAGCGCAGCTTGTCTGTTATCCAAACTGGCCGTCGGCATGTTATGACCATCACCCATCTCTGCCGCTGACGCCCGAATAAAATCAAATGAAAGATTCAGAGATAAAACGACCAGGCACGAAATTGTTAGAAAGTTAAACCCTTCGCCCATTTTAGTGAATGATTTCATAATGCAGTTTCACACAACACGTCTTCAATTTAACTAACTAACTAACTAAAACTCTTTCGGATACAATCGATGACAAGGAAATGTCACGCTATAACAAATCCAAACTATAAATAATGTAATCATCTGATTTTATATCAGGTATTCTTGATGACTAAATGGAACCAAGTTTTAGTTGTTAGCATATTGTTATCATTCTTATTTATTATTCCGAGCTTAAGTAAAATAGCATTTTCTGACGGTTTATTCGAAGAGAATCTCCCTCCCGCATCAGTTGGTGACAGACAAGCAGGTTTGTATGTAAAAATAAATCCACCTATTTTGACCTCAGATAGTAAGCAAGATGCCTATGTACTCTTCAGGTTATTTGACGAAAAGACAAACCAAACCATTCAACATACCACCTATCAAATAAGTATAACAAAAGGAGGTTCAACTAATCAACGACCCATAGTAAATGATTTTTTCCATGCGCATAATGGTGTGCTCAAGCTAAAAATAGAACCCACGCCAGGGGAGCTTTCCGTACTTGGTGACCGAGATCCGTTTCAGAATGCACTGGTCGCCGATCCTGGAGGTAATGTAGTCATACGCGGTCCCCTGCTATTAGATGGTGGATTATATCACTTTCATATTGAGATATTCGGTATAGATAACGATAGAAATATTTTCAAACCCGAAGATGCGCCCAAATTTGATTCTTATCTTAGTGTCGGTGACGTATTTAAAGAGAATCTAACCTACAACGGCAAGGAATACAATGCCACCCTTATTTCCTATTATGATAAAATTCGGGATTTCAACTTTGAGGCTTCAAAGCTTGTAGCTTCATGGGAGATGCCATTTGATTGGAATTTGTCCAGGATCAAAGCTGTTAACATTTTTGTGCATGAAGAACTTAAGGTACCGAAATCGTTTACCGAATTCAGTAACACCACTGTATTTAATGCTACAGTCAACGGTCAACCAGTAAGCGGGAGGGCCCTTGCTATAGATCCATTTTCTTCAGATAATGCATTAATAATACATTATCTTTTGACCAAAAACGACATACTCAAGCTTGCCGGAATGAAGGAAGTTGTGGACGATAGTAATAATACAATGAAATTTACACTCATGCCTATATCTCATGCCTCCAAGCAATCTTCTTCAGACATAACTACCGACTTTGGAGCGATTCATATATCCCTCAACTGGTCACCAAACCCACCAAGACCAGGGTCAGAGAGTAATTTAACACTGAAATTTAATGATGCGCAAAAGGATTCTTCGTTAAACGCTGATGTTAATTATGGATTGGTAATTCGTTCTAGCGATGGAAAGGAGATTATTCGCAAGGATAATCTCTTTGCATCGAATGGCACAGGCACTGTGAGTTTGATCATCCCTGTCAGCGGCGTCTATCAAATCGAAGTTGATGTCAAATCTCTCAAATTCCCAGGTCAGACAATGCCGGATCAAACAAGAAAGGGATTGGCTAGAGGATTTATCGTATTACCTTGATAGCGAACTCATCGAGACGTTTCAAGGCTCTGGTTATACGCCCTTTTTTGTTTAAGAATCCTCCTCATTTTCTTCAAGTTTGTTGAGACCTTTTGCATGTCCAATTATGGCCAAACATATTTTTCGAGAGATAAACACTGGCTCAAACTTTCAAAACCGCTGATTCAATTTCGCCCTAACCTATCCCTGGTCTAGATTCGTTAATCCCTTTTCGTTTTTCCAAGTTATCTAATACTTCTTCGTACTGTCGGTCGAACGGCTTGATAT
>JBAWET010000247.1:0-2133 GCA_049591355.1 Nitrososphaeraceae archaeon | reverse complement strand
AATTAACATTTGCTTTTTCATCAGAAGATAAATCAGACATGGAACGATATATAGGTTCATCTTACCTTCCGTAACTTCAAACTTGCAATCAGGTCTTTGTAGAACAAATCCCACTAACTGTAATGGTTGTCTTAAAACAATCCTCGTTCAATATCAACGCTAGTATGGAAACAGTTTCTCCTGGTAAATCTATTTTTAAGACTTCAGAAGTTAGTAGAGGCGCAAAGATGGCCATCGGTATCAATTCCAAACCTTCAGACATTCCTGTGAATCTTCAGATAATAGAAAGGCCGGGTCTTGCTAAAATACTGGATGTTAACTTTACAGGTTCATTATTTAAGAACTTTATATCAAATAGAGATGGTGAAGATACCATGATGATTACGAACTTAGGGTCAAAAGAAGTAAGTGCTAATACTGTCTTTGGTAACAGTGATTTTTTTGATTCTAGCGGTCAGCCCAAAATCTTCTTGGGTGCTGCAGCTGTATCTGGCATAATACTCTCATTTGCTAGTATTATTATTCTTTATAGTAGGTGGAATAATTCACTTCATAGACAGAAGAAGAGCGAAAAGAATGAAACGCAAGGAATAAGAATTCGTCTTTTAATTTTTGCTAGTTTTAATTCTCATTAGCTATTTTAACAAATCAAGAATTTTCTGTTTATTCTTTAATACAAGAGTGTAGTCGGGGTTTATTGCTAGTGCTCTATCAATATATTTGAGTGCTTCGTAATAGTTACCTAAATAGGAGAGAGCAACGCCTTTGCCATTTAACGAGTCAACATCTTTTGGGTTTAAAGCCAAAACCCTATCAAAGTATGTAATCGCCTCATTATTTTTTCCTATTGCTTGAAGAACCACTCCTTTATTGTTAAGCGGAGTCGTATAGTTGGGTGCTATTACCAGAGACTTATCAAGGTAAGTTAGCGCATCGTCATTTTTTCCGTCCTTATAGAGAGTAAAGCCTTTGTTGCTTAACGTCGTCGGGTTATTGGGCTCGAGAGCTAATGCTTTGTCGAAAAAAGTTATGGCTTCGTTATATCTTCCTAATGATTCAAGAGCCATCCCTTTGCTATTCAAGGCACCCGGGTCACGGGGGTCCAAGACTAGGGCCTTGTCAAGAATTGAGAGTGCTTCTGAATAATTCCCTAATTGACCTAGAGCGACTCCTTTGTCCACAAGTGCATTAGTATAATTGGGATCTATAGCAAGAGCTCTGTCATAATAGGGGAGGGCTTCTGAATTATTGCCCAGATAGTAGAGAGAAAGGCCTTTGTTATTGAGAGTTACTGGGTTGTTTGGTTCTATCGCCAGCGACCTGTCATAATAGGGGAGAGACCCCGAGTAGTTTCCCAAGGAGTAAAGCGCAAATCCTTTGTTGTTCAACGCGTGAGAATTACTAGCATTTATCGCTAGAACTTTATCGTAATATACAATGGCGTCAGAGTAACTTGCTGATTTGAGAAGTTGATTACCAAGCCTTAAAAGAGCAACCTCTTTGTCATTCAATGCTCCCGTAAAATTGGGTTCTATGGCCAAAGCTCTATCATAATAATAAAGGGCTCCTGAAAAGTTACCCAAAGCGTAGAGAGCGAAACCTTTGTTATCCAATACCTGGGCGTTGTCCTGAGAAATAGCTAACGCTCCATCAAAATATCCTAACGATTCATTATAATTTCCTGAACCAAGAAGCTCTAGCCCTCTTTTGTTGAGCTCCAAAAGTGTTTGATTAGTCTGACCTGCAAGGGCGCCTACCATATCATAGTGATAACCAATATTCAATGAAAAACAGAAAACCAATCCTGCTAGGATCAATATGATAAATTTTATTGTTATCGTGATCTGCCACCGTTACTAAACCATTGGTCGTACAAAAGGAATTTTTTAATATTGATTAATCAACACGCAATGCTGTAAAAAGGATTCGTTACGGGTTATTTGGCTTTGCGTTGGGTAGGAAAGGCCTCACTCTTTACGATGTCGGAATGTTAGAAGAAGCTGTTGCCTATTTTGATCGAGTCTTGGATATCGAGTCCAATAATACTTTAGCCTTGTATTACAAAGCTCTTGCACTAGACAAATTGGGAAAGTATAACGAAGCTATCACCGTTCGTGATAAGCTTTTAGATAT
>JBAWET010000246.1:0-5071 GCA_049591355.1 Nitrososphaeraceae archaeon | reverse complement strand
TCTACTGTCGAATCTGGATCTATAGTTGCCACAGGTGAAGACATGACGTGTCGAATAATGTACTCCTTACTACTTGCCTCATAACAACATACTTGTGCGACGAGGTCTCTTTCGGTAACAATACCGACCGCTTGATCATTTCCATCCATCACAACTAATGAACTTACATTCTTCTCTTTCATTTTTTTGGCAGCTGTCTGCGCAGTATCTTCTAACCCAATAGTCTCAATCTCTACAGTCATTATTTCGCTCACGTTATTCGCCATGACTATAAACATCAAATATCTATTTTTATACGTTATTATGTCCAGAATGAAGATATTTCGGTATGCTCGTCTGTCAGCTTATCCACTGCTATCAAGCCCATAACCCTTGGTTCTTGGTTTGCAAATGAATGTAATACCCTCGGAAGTTTCACATCGTTGTCGGAATAACCCTCTTCATTATCTTTAATTCAATTAATTTACCAACTATCCAATGGTCTCCAATGCCAAGTTCCTTCCCTCAGTTTCACCGATCACTTCTTGATCTCCTATCACTATCTAATTCTGTAGAGCGAATCTTCACCTCCATATTATATTCCGTCATGTTGCGCCAATCACACAAGATTACGTGATCCCACAATCTTTACCTTCCTTTAAACCAAGTAAATGAAACCGTCGCATGATTCTAATGGCTTAACATTCTATAGACAATAAAGACATATTACGCGCAATAACTAGGCTCAACTAATGGATAAACTTGTTCGTTGCTCTGTTTGTCGAGATGTACAAGATACGATACCAAAAATGAGAGAACATTTGAATGAGACTCATAGAATCTCTGATGATGCGATAAGAGCATGGATAGACTACCTTGACATGAGGGTATTACTTCTAGAGGTCAGTCAATAATTTAACATGTATCCCCTTTTCCATTTTTTTTGATTTTGGTTTAAGAAGCAAATCAATGCCAAAATTACTCCAATTTCACCATTGAAATTTTACTTTAGGAATTAAATGATTGCAGGATTCCATCATATCCTTTGCATATTTAAAATTCATAATCTACCTTGAAAAGTAATGAGTTTTGTTGATGAATCAAAATTTCGGCCGTCAGTCTGAGGAAGTTGGATCTCCATAATAAGTAACAATTAATTAGAATGGCTTGATCGAGGACGTGGCAATAGTTAGTCTCAGTTTTAGTATCATGGGATAATGTAATTTGCTATTATTCCTTCATTGTAGAATCCAATAATTATCTTCATGTTGTCTTTGCTAACTCACAATACTTATATTTCAATAAACTACATGAATAAATATCAACACGACTGAAATTCCCTCTTCAAAGTTCAAAGACCTCAATAGAGTAATTATAGGCAAAATTTTCCTTAACGTCTAAGGAGATAACTCTTGCAATTGAAAACATGAACCTCCATAGAGCTGTTTGTCAACGGAGAGCAGACGAAAAACAAGCAGGGCAATGTTTCGATAAGTTTAATATAATCTCTGGTCGTTACTAGTGTTATGAGAGGTAGATGGGCATCAGCGGCCATAGGTGCGGGTATAGCGAGACATCGTGCAGAAGGGAGAGCAGAACAAGAAATACAGGCGGCGAACCAGGCTAGCCAACTAGAAATGGAAAAAATGAAGGCGAGTTATCAACATGAGATAGACCAGTTAAGAGCATCACAAGCACGTGCACCACCACAGCCTCAGCAGTCAGCCGAAGATCCTATGGCAAAACTGAAGAAATTAGCAGATCTAAAACAGCAAGGCATCTTGAGCGAGGAAGAATTTCAGAAAATGAAGGCTTCACTAATAGATCAATTATAAGATATATCAATTCCCATTTTTAATGTACTGCCTGAAATGGCCACATGTGTGGTATGTTATCCATTAGTTTCCTCTTTACTCAGTAAGAGATAAGTCAATGATAGCTACCTGACCGCTTAAAACGGTTATTGCAGCGCCTATCGAGAAAATGAGTTGCTTTCCTGCCAACCTTATTTTCTTGGTTTCATGTAAGTAGTGGATTTCGAACGGAAATTTTTATCTTGATTGGCGTACTGATACCAAGAGATCGACCGCATGATAAAAATATGATAGTACGCACAACGTCATTATAGTTCTGAAGAGAAGAGCTCGGAATGGATCAGGATGAAGAAACAGTTAATTTTAGTGAGGTCCGAATATTTGGTGTAAACATAATCATGTTTCTTGATAACCTGGATCAGCTTTCATCGTATGCTAGTTCATTTAGGTTATACAAGAGAATATCAGAACAATATAATGACAAGACAATTCTGGACTCGGTCAAACAATTAGTACCAGACAAGGTATTAAAATCAAGGGTAGAAAACCAGTCATTGCAGCCCCTCTTGCATTGGTTCAAATATGACTTTATGAAGTGGATGCCCAAGGAACTAGTATGTCCAAACTGTGAACTTGGACCCATGAGAATTCAAATTTTGCAAGAAGATTCTGCGGTAGTACGGCAGACTGAAATTCACATATGTGATGTATGTGGCTCAATGCACTTATTTCCACGATATCTGAGGATACTGAATATTGCGGAAACAAGAATTGGCAGGTGCAGCGAGTGGTCTATACTCTTTGGGGCACTGCTGAATTCATTATCAATTCAAACTAGGATAGTCCATGATTTCCTTGATCATTGTTGGAATGAATCTTTAAACATGAAATGGACACACATTGACTCGACTTTGGAATATCCTGTATCCTTTAACCATCCTTATTACTATGAGCAAAATTGGGGGAAAAAGTACAAGTATGTTTTAGCGTTCTCTGCCAATGGTCTTGAAGATGTCACTAGGAACTATACTCAATATTTGCAGACGGTACAGAAAAGAAGAGGAAAGAAAGACAAGTTAGAAGAATTCAGAAGGACTTACTTGGCAATGTAAGCAATGTAAGCAATGTACATCAAAATAGCTAAACACATATTGGAATACTCCTCGGATAATATTCAGGGACAAATCCACACGATCTAGAAAAGTAGATAATGCATTACTTTTGGTCCTAATTTAAGAACAGACTGGGATGAGGTAAAGCCTTAGAATAACGAGTTCAAATCGATCTGATATGCGCTTTGATACTCGGATTGGGATTCGAACCCATTTCGGTTATACTCGTGGAGTCATGCACTTAATTTAACATTAGGTGCAATACCATAATTGACTAGTAATCTTCCATTGCGTCAAACATTTCGCCAAATAGTTTATCAAATTTCTCTTTGTGTTACTAATTATTTTACTTTGAGAGTATATGTAATCTGTGCTGTATAACCTTTTCAATGGTATTCTGAAGAAAGAAACTCTAGCGTCTCATCCATAGTCGGAGGTTCAGCGACGGATTTTCTCACATACAAAGATGCATATGCATTAGAAAAAACTAATCTTTCAATTGGGCTCAAGTGGGAAAGGTATCCTACGACGTTAGCGGAATCCCACGAATCTCCTGCTCCCGTTAGAGTTTTTGCCTCAACTTGGAAAGCTGACGCAAATTCAATGGCCTTTCCGTCTGACCATGCTGCTCCAAGCCTAGTATGCAAATCAATATCTATTGCGGTTCTTGAGGAAATTTGTTTAGCAGCATTCCTGATATCTTGTTCACTATAACTACTAGCTGGTAGTAGCGAATTCATTCCCATAGAATTACCGAGAGAGTTAGCCTCGTTCTCGTTTAAAGCCAAAGAGTTCACATCATTGGAAATCTCTCTAAGAAAATCTCTGAATTCATCTTTTCTAAGGTCTATATCAGCTGGGTCAATAAAATGAAAAGAACCAGAAGATTTGCTAAACGCAAATTGTGCCAGCTCTGTTCCCTTTAAGTTACTCCCCCAATTTACAACAAATACAGCATCAGCTTCTTTTAGAATTTTCAAATTCACTTCAGAATTGATTTTATCAGAGCCGAAAAATTCATTATCACCGGCGTCATTAAGCATTACATTCGCTTTCTTACCGGTTCCGCGCAGAAATTCTAAACTCGTAGTACGTCCATGTTTTCCCTTTCCTATCATGAGGTTTACTTTGTCTTCAAATTTTGAAAATACTGTTTTTAACATAGCTGAGCCCATCTCATCTGCGACTGTGAATAAGGTAGTTTTCTTTACTCCGAGTTTTGCTAGACAGTAAGCAATATTAACCGCATTTCCCCCTTTTCTCTCAGTCGTTGAAATATTTCGTAAACTTCCACCGCCAAAATTCACCTTCTGTGCTAAGGTGTTACAAAATTCTTCTTGAGAATTTAGGGTAACTATCCGGTCAACAAAAAAATCTGGCATTACAACCACAGAATTTATAACAGCTTTTCCAAGAGCTTCAAACATTAAGGTACGGAAAACGCAATACTATTTGACCGTTTTGCATAGTTTTTTAAGATACGGAGTTTATCAGTTAGATTGAAAAATGAGATTCTTGCTCGCTACGCACTAGATCTTATCGGTTGGGCTAAAAAGTTTGCAGCAATTTTGGTACTATGACTTCCGCGACGCCATGACATTTAGACTTATTTAGATCAATTATGCCAAGTCCGATAGATTTCTTAACCCATAAATGCCTAAGTTGATGATCTAATCAATCAAGAATGAGTTTCTTTCCGGAGTGGTTTGATCGATTAATGGCACTCATAACTCCAACAGTAATCTTAGCAACTATAGGAGTTAGTGTTTCACTTATTACTTTTTTTTATCAAAGAAAGCAATTGCAACTAAGAGGTCTAGTTGAGGTTGTGAGGGACTTACATCTCCCAGCCCATAGAGAAGCAAGAAATATTGCTTACCACGGGAAGAGGGCTATCTCCCCAGAGACATTTGGCATACTAGGGCTAGAACCGGAAGATACAGATCAGGCAATCAAACTCAGTCAAGAAATCATTCGAAACGATCTAAACAATGCAGCAACCCTTATTCGGCACAGACTTGTGAATGAGTCTATTTTCCTTCAAGAATATTGGTGGATCGTTTTGCGAACTTGGGATTCGCTAAAAGTTGACATTCTCGCTAGGAGAAACGCCGAAGATGGTTCTTCTGAATATATGATTAGTCTGGAGAAACTAAAGGATAAGGC
>JBAWET010000245.1:0-3647 GCA_049591355.1 Nitrososphaeraceae archaeon | reverse complement strand
CCTATTTTGATCGAGTCTTGGATATCGAGTCCAATAATACTTTAGCCTTGTATTACAAAGCTCTTGCACTAGACAAATTGGGAAAGTATAACGAAGCTATCACCGTTCGTGATAAGCTTTTAGATATAGATCCCAATGATATTAATACATTGGATGGCAAGGCACTCGATCTTTCCCATTTAGGAAATGATTCTCAGGCTATTGTTTATTTTGATAAGATTTTAGCTATAGATCCGTATCGAATGAACGTACTTCTAGACAAAGGTAATGCCCTAAATAATTTGTCAAGATATTTTGAGGCTATCGCTTCCTTTGATAAGGTTTTGAATACCTATCCTGATCAAGATATTGCCTTAAACGGTAAAGGTAAGGCTCTTTTTAAATTAGGAAAGTATGCTGATGCTATTATATTCTTTGATAAGGTTTTAGCAATGAACTCTTCTGATATCTATATTTCTAACGAAGCATCAAAAAATAAAGACGCGGCTATTGATGCATTAAAGAAAGGGCAAAAATTTAATTTAACTAATGGCATTGAAGCTAATAATATTAATGTAACGACATCTCCATCTTGAATAGAAAAAGATAACGTCGAACTAGAGTATTTTCGATAGGACACAATTAGTTCTCTTTTTCTCTAGCTATCTGATGTAATCAGTCTATTGATAGCGATATAATGTTGAAAATTGGGTATAGTTATAAATATCTTCTATCAACCGTAAATGAGAATTGAATAATTCTATGTAGAATAGAATCTTATATTTGATAATCTCTAGTGCACTTTTGATTCTTAACTAGCTAACTAGGAAGGCTGTTAAATATAAGTAACATTCAGAAAGTTGATAAAAAAAGTCGAAACCACACTTTAGTTGGCTGCTGAAATTAAATCTTCTTATTTAGCTCTGGTCCAAATAATCCCTTGGAGCTACTGAAAAAAAATCCATGAAGCCTGTATTGCTTACTTTAGATGATGACCCGCAAGTCCTTTTAGCCATTGAGCGTGACTTGAGGCAGCATTATGGCAAGCGTTTTCGCGTTCTAAGAGCCGAGTCCGGTATAAAGGCCCTTGCAATAGTCAAACAGTTGAAATTACGAAATAAGATCCTGTCATTACTTTTGGTTTACAACCAAAGAACCGGGCAAAGATACTGGTCTAGGATTAAGCATAGTACATAGGATTGTAACAGAAACTCACAGAGGGGACATCCGACTGTTTTCTAATCCCGGAGAGACTCGTTTTGAGGTTCGTCTTCCTATAATTTATAACGAAGGACTTGAGAAGCGGTACTGGGATTGGATCAAGACTTAGGATTATTTGAATTGATGGTGCGGCAGACACATAAATTCATTTTAATAACTGCAAACTGCTATATTCCAATTTAGTAACACAGCGGTTGATCTATTCCCGGATTGGGACTCGAATCTTCGTCCATCAAATAAGGATTCTTACTAATTGGTATTAATATTTTGTCGCTTTGGCATTTAAAACGCAAGTCTGGGTCCGGTGGGATGTAATACACTAGTGTATGTAATCCATATAGCATTTGAGCTCAGATTTGGTATTATATCTAGCCTTAGAAATTCTAAAGACTACTTAAAACTCTAATAGTAAGTTGATATCATGTATAAATGAATTAGCAGATGTCTTACACAAAAAAATCAAAGGAAGCGCAACTTCATCCTCTAGTATCATCCGTTATCTTCTTGTTTATGTTGATTATTTCCACTTTTACAATAGTGATTAATACGCCACTTATTTATGGTCAAACAAATCAAACCATAACTAATGCAAACTTACTGAACATACAAGAAATACCAGTAAAAAAAGTCCACGTGGGCGATATTGACATCGCATACAAGATGTTAGGAAAAGGTGACCCGATTTTACTTTTTAATGGTGCTTCCGATAATATGAACGCGTGGGACCCATCCTTTCTAAAAGGCATTTCTTCAAACCACACAGTAATTGTATTTGATAGTCGTGGAATTGGAAATACAACGGCTGGTTCCAAACCATATTCTATGCAGCTACTTGCAAATGATATGGCTGGTTTGCTTGATGCTCTGAATATAGACAAAGCAGATGTTTTTGGATATTCTTTGGGTTCATTCATAGCTCAACAGTTTGCTGTTATGTATCCAGAAAAAACAAACAGCCTCATTCTTGTTGCTTCAATGTGTGGTGGAAAAGAGGGTATAAATCAACCACCTGAGTTTATAAAATTGCAAAATGAAATTGTAAACAAATCTCTAAATAATGTTCCTATTTCTCAGGAGGAGATGAAATCGCTTGTGACTGCCTCGTTAGGATCAGGATGGATCAGACTGCATCCTGAATCCCTTGACATTCCAGCAAACATGACATTCCAACAAATGAAGCCAGGGCTTCCACCTGACACAATGAATAATCAGAATAACGTAGGTCATTCTTGGACGGCATCTAACTGGAGTGGTGCTTGTGATGAGCTTGCGAAAATTGCCAAACCCACGTTGGTCATAACTGGAACAGACGATAATCTATACGTGCCGCATGTTAATTCTTTTAAGATTGTAGAAAAAATTCCAGGCGCCTGGCTTGTCCAGATCAAGGATGCCGGTCATGCAGTAATGGATCAATATCCGGAGCAAATCGGTAAGATATTGCAAACATTTCTATCGACGATATCTAATTAGCCGACTCAAACATAACGATGTAAGCAAATCAGATTACGTCGCATCAATCTATTCTCGGATTGGGATTCGAACCCTTCTTGCATGGTCGTGGAGTCATTCGTTACTTGTTGAAATCATTGATTAGTAATGGTGACTGTCATTTATCTATGTTTTGATGTCAGACTAGCCATGCTTGGCCGAGCGCACTGTGACACACTAGCATGTACTAAATAACACTAGCTTATCATCACTCCGCGCACTTTATGTCCACATCTTTTCAAAAAGTACCGAAAGTGTCATTAACGTTATGGAGCTAGTACTGTAAACGGAATTTTTTACAATGGATTTAAGGCTTTCTCCCTTCGCTTCTTTTATTTCCATAACCAAAGAATGCAGATTGTCTATCAATACCATAATTCTTTTAGCTTGCATATTCCCGATTTGCTTTACTTCTATATTGTTCGAATTATTCAAGTTCAAGCTGTTTTTGAGCTCAAGAGAACGTTCATCATTAGGTAATAGAATTCTAACCTTTACTCCTTGATTAACCGCGGTTTTTAAATAATTTCTCAAATCTTCCGTAACCAGAGGTTGAAAACAATTGCATGTAGGAATAGTTATATCGATATGATATTTGGAATTCGTGATTAGATCGAACAAGAGATTCCTAGCTTCGTCTGCCTCCATATGAGTATTGACTTCAGACGGACTCGATTGTTCAAGTTTGATAAACATCTCTTGTGCTGGTATGGATTGCTTCCATACAGTTTCAAATAGATTTCTTTTCACATCGACCAATTTTTTTACGTTTGTGAATATTGCATGAGACAATGGGTATTCATCCAATGAAATTACATGGTCTAGCAGCCACTTTCCATCGCATATTCCAAAACTACTCTGAATCCCATCTACATGTCTTACATCAACAATTTCTGAAAGGGTTTTGCAATATGTCAAATTATCATTAGTGATTTGAGTGATTACCCTCAATTGTA
>JBAWET010000244.1:0-5868 GCA_049591355.1 Nitrososphaeraceae archaeon | reverse complement strand
GAATATGGCAGCCCGGAATTTAATCAAGGTAGGTAAAGGTCTTAATACCAAATCCCAATCTCTCATAATTAGTGCGCAAAAGAGTATTGTAATTCCTCAACAATAATGTTATCATCCCAATAAAGATTCGTATGATCTTCGCAAATTACTAATACTTGAATACGTAATACAAGAATAATGTGTCGTACTGCCATCCTTTTTGGCAATGAACTTTCAAGATATTCGTTTGGTGAAAAACACCCTTGGAACTCTGGCCGACTGCAAGCATTTTATTCAAGAATTACCCAATTGGACGTTATAAATTCTAGTAACGTAAAATTAATCCCTCCTGTTATTGCAGATGAAAGTATAATTTCTTCCTTTCAAACTAAAGAATATGTTGAGTTTGTAAAAAAGTGTTCTAAAAATAGTCAAGGATATCTGGATCAAGGGGATACACCTTCCTTCAAGGGTGTATTTGAAGCGTCATCTTATGTTGTGGGCTCGACGTTACTAGCACTTGAGATGGTAGTTAACAAAATTGATGGAATAGTTCATGCATTCAATCCAATTGGTGGCCTTCATCATGCACGAAGAAACTCAGCTGCGGGATTCTGTGTATTCAATGATATAGGGATAGCTATTCTTCAGGCTAGGAACAAATACAATATAAAGAAAATTCTTTATATCGATATAGATGCGCATCACGGGGATGGTGTTTACTATGAATTTGATGACGATCCTGATCTTTACATCGTGGACATTCATGAGGATGGTTCATCATTATACCCTGGAACTGGATTTGAATCAGAAAATGGATCGGGTAAGGGGAAAGGCACTAAATTAAATTTGTCCCTCAGTTCTGGTGCAACTGATCATGATTTTATTGCCAACTTTACGAAAGTTGAAGATTTTATTAGTTCTCTAAAATGTGAGCTAATTATATTTCAATGTGGAGCTGACGGTTTAAAAGGAGATCCCTTGACACATTTACAATATACTCATAAAGCACACAAATATGCTGCAGAAGTATTACATGAATTTGCCCATAAGATGTGTAATGGAAGAATCATCGGATTAGGTGGAGGAGGGTATAATAGAGAAAACATAGCTAATGCGTGGACTGAGGTTGTCAAGACCTTTATCACGAACTACCCTTAAAATGCACAATCAGGTCGGAATTATTCTAATATACCAAAGTCGTTTTCGTTATGAGATATTAGTACAAAAGCAATATTAGTCTTATTTGGTTGTCTCTTTTGATGCAATTTCAAATAGTGAAGGATCCAATGTCGATCATTGAGGTGGATATGAACAAAGGTGAAAGTATTACAGCAAATGCCGGAGCAATGGTGTATATGTCTGGCAACATGGATGTTGATACCAAGATCAGGGACGGAGGATTTTTTGCGAAATTGAAGGTTTCCACTCTTGGAGGTCAATCTCTTTTTGTTAACGAGTTTACTTCGAACTCTGATGGAGGAAAACTAGGTCTAACCGGGTAGCCTCTCGGTGACTTAATAAAAATCTCGATTTCACAGGAACAAAACTTCATTGTTCAATCCGGATCGTATATTGCTTCTACTGACGGCGTAGTTTTAGATACCCAGTGGCAAGGATTTAAGAAAGGGCTATTCGGAAGTGAACTCTTTATGTTGAAATTGAGTGGACAAGGAGATATTTTCCTGAATGCTTTTGGAGGCATAATTAGGAGGGAAATACTGATTGGTGAAAAATTCATTTTAAATAATTTTCACCTCGTGGCTCTAAATCTTGATGCTGACTACAAAGTGACTAAATTTGGAAGTCTAAAATCAACTTTACTGGGAGGAGAAGGTTTTGTCATGGAGATAAATGGTCCAGCAGTTGTATACTTCCAAACTAAGAATAAACCTCAGCTAGTAGAATTCCTTGGTTTGAATCAAAAAGATGGTAATTCCAGATAATATCACACACTAAATTTACTGGACAATAACACTAACCATCGAATAAGCCATCAATTTTTTTAATTTTTTATATGCTAATCAGCAAAAACTAATCATTTTTATTAACTAAATTCTTGCTCTGAATTGAAATTCTTATCATGAATGGATCTTCTTTTTATATTTACTTCGATTCTAATCAACGAACAGATCATTCATCATGCACTGAATGGGTGTGTATGTTTTTTAAAATATTATGTACTTGGTTTCTAAATAGAGTTAATCCTATTCTTCTAGCATAAGGTTGTCCTTTTACAAAAGATTCTGCCAGATTAGTAACAAACTCCATTTCGACCTTAGGAGGCATTGGAGGTTCAAAAGGATCGACAGATGCTTCAATTATGACTGGTTTCCTTCTATCCTTATCCATTTTCATGGCTTGTTCCATGATGGAGCTGATTTCATCTGGTTCTTTTATTGCATAACCTATACCTCCACAAGCTTCAGCAAATTTTACAAAATCTATTGGCGTAAACTCTACGCCATATTCAGGATTCCCAAGGAATGCCATTTGCTCCCAACGTATCATACCAAGAGTATTATTTTTTATGACGATTATTTTGATAGGAAGATTATATTGAACAGCCGTTGCAAATTCACCCATTAACATTGTAAATCCCCCATCTCCAACAAAAGCAATACATTGTCTATCAGGGAATGCGATCTGAGCGGCAATTGCGTATGGTAAGCCGCATGCCATCGTAGCTAATGTTCCTGACAAAGAGAATTTCATTCCCTTTCGAATATTGATGTGTTGTGCGGCCCATGAAGTATTTGTACCGCAGTCAACAGAGATTATGGCGTTATCTTCAAGTAATTCTGATACCGCATCTGCAATAACCTGTGGTTTGATTGGCTTGTCAGTTCTACTACTTTGTTCTTTCAATAACTTATTCCAATCCACCATTTCATCTTGTTTAGATTTTAGAAACCCACGTTCTGTCTCACTTCTCTGCTGCAACAATGGTATCAATTCTGATAATACAAGTTTAGAATCACCCACTAAGCCGATCTCAACCGGATAACGCAATCCAATATTATTTGGTTTAATATCAATCTGTATTCCTCTTGCCTGTCCCGGTTTTGGAAGATAGTCAATATATGGGAATGATGTTCCTACCATTAGTAAGGTGTCAGCTTCATTCATGGCATCTGTTGCAGGTTCAGTTCCTAAAAGTCCTAGACCACCGATACAGACAGGATGGTCATCTGGAATTACTGCTTTTCCGAGCAATGCCTTCACGACAGGAGCCTCCAGCTTTTCTGCCACTTGTATTACTTCATCTCCTGCACTAAGAGCCCCCTGTCCAACAAGGAGCACAATTTTCTTACCAGAATTCAAAATATTTGCGGCGTCTTCTAATAGACCTCTATCTGGTACGGTTATGTTGGCATAAAAGTCCGAAGTGTGACCTGGTACTTTATGCCTAGAGTATCTTCCTTTTAGTTTCATCTCTTGTACGTCGATTGGAATAGTTAAGTGGCTAACACCCCGCAATGATAATGCTGACCTGCACGCTATATCGACTGTCATTTCAGCGTGCTCAGGCCTATTTATCATGTTATTATAAACAGTAACGTCTGAGAAGAGTTGTAAAAGATTAACATCTTGCTGATAATTAGAATTCATAAGATCAGAATAAGTACTGCCAGTTATGGATAAAACAGGGGTGTTGTCTAACTTTGCATCATATAATCCATTTAAAAGATGTATGGCACCAGGTCCTGAGGTAGCAACACACACTCCTAATTTTCCCGTATATTTCGCATAAGCACAAGCCATAAAGGCTGCTGATTCTTCATGTCTAACAAGAATAAATTTAATTTTGTCTTTTCGTCTTCTTAATGCTTCCATAAATCCATTTATTCCATCACCTGGCAGACCAAAAATAACTTCAACTTTCCAATCAAGTAAGGCCTCAGCGACAATGTCGGCTGTACGCATATCTTCGTACTCGCTCATAACTCATTGAACCACAATGTAATATAAGTGAGTTTATGACAACCGGAACTGTATATTTAATTTCTTAATGAAAGCTGTGAAGATAAGACAAGTTCGACAACTACTAATTTTCAAACTCGTACAATTTCATGGGGGCCTAACTGCACTCAATATTGCCATTAGAGAAGAATTTATGTTGAAAAAGCTCAGCATCAGTATAGACTTTATTATAACTTAACGTCAAAGACCTTTTTATTGATTAAATAATTCGTGAATTCATATCTCATAATTGTATTATATCGGTCAGTCGATCACTAAACAGATGAAATAATCTAACACCAAAGACCCTATTTTCTTTCATTTCTGTTATTTTAGAATCAACTTTGGCTGCCATAAAATTTTAGGGTCATCATTTTCTTTACCATTTTCAGGATTTACCGTTGTTTCTATTACAATTTCTTGACCTAAAACAATTTCATCAAGATAAAATTGAAGTCCCAGAATGTCATCAAACCATTTATACTTTCTGCCTGATTGCTCTAGGCCATTTGATTCATTATAAAAATCAATAGGCGTTTTAAATGCTATTCCAATGATAAAGTCAATAAACCATACAGATTTATCAGCGGCTATAAATGCATATTCCGCGTTTTGGTCACAGCTCGTCAAATTTTGATTGTATAGTTCTTTCTCTTTCTTCAGATATTCATCATTATCAATATAATCATCCCGCCACTATAATAATTGTATAGCTGACAGATAGATCTTGCGATTTGATTGTTGTCTTCAGCACTAGACAAATATGTTAATATTCACTATCCTTCTGCTAGTCCTATAGAGATTTGATAACTGAAACACTTCTTTTAGCTTATAGAAATCTAATTGCTTCGATTGACAAGGTTTTTCTAATTTGGCAGGTAGTATTTCCTGTTGTGTATATTTTTGTCGCAGGGTATTCGTACTCAGCGCTAATGGGAGAACAAGGGGTAAAATTTGGAGATGTATTAGTTACTTATCCTGCATATTTAACTGCAGGGATGATTGGTTTTAACGTGATGAATAGCAGCATAGTTGCTGGCAGTATTATTTGGAATGATAAAAGGAATGGAATGTTTCAGCAATTACTGGTAATGCCTTATACCAAGGTACAATACATCATAAGTAATCTTCTGACAATTGTTCTTATGGGTTTGGCAAGTGCAGCGCTGATTGTGATAATTGGCCTTCCAACTATGTTGAATAATGTAAACCCTACCATATGGAGTATTCCTTACACGGTTTACGCCCTTGTTGTTGGTGCAGTTTTTTTTGGGTCATTTACAATAATTATATCTACAAAGCTTAAAAGTAGTGAAGGCTTTACCGTAATTAGTAATGGTGTTTTTTTGTTTTTTGCATTCGCCAGTTCAGCTTTTTATCCTGCAGCGGGAGTTCCAGAACCATTACGCACTGCATTTTATATAAATCCGCTAACATATATAGTAGATATTAGTAGAGCGGGCATTTTTTCACAGGTAACTCCATTTACTAATATTCAGCTTCTCATTATTACCATTGTTTCTGTTGGGGCGTTTTTAATGGCAACAGTATCAATGGTAAAGATGAAAATTTAGTAGATACATTTGCGCAATTTCATTGTTCCCTTTACTTCCTATCATGGACTATAGTTAGGAAAACTTCTTCTAATGATGGCGGATTAATTGCAATACTTTCTATTTGTATATCATTTTTAGAAAAGAGTTGAATTATTCTGATAATAATTTCCTGGGCGTTATCGGCCTTAATTATTAGTGTATCTGCTCCGGTGGTTTCGATGTATGATTTATCGATAACAGTAGCAATTAAATCAATAACAGATTTAGCTAAAGTACCTTTCACTCTAAGTTCTATATTCTTAGTTACACCGTATTTCTGCTTCAGCCCCGTAGGCGTATCGAAGGCAATTATTCTTCCTTTATCTATAAT
>JBAWET010000243.1:0-19204 GCA_049591355.1 Nitrososphaeraceae archaeon | reverse complement strand
CATTTAAACCCGTAGATATGACGATCAAACGGGATCGGACAAACCAAGAGAATAGCAACACTCGAACAAAGAATTGCACGACATGTGGAGCTCAAATCCCAAATCAATCAAAGTTTTGCAATAAATGTGGAAATACGCAATAATTAAAACTGCGGACTACATATAACCACTTGATGAAGATCTTTAATGGAAGAGCTGCTACCGAAGAATACATGTCAACTCACTCTCTTACGTTTTCTACCCCTGAGATGACGTTGAAGAAATTTGCGCTTTGGTTAGGTGACCAAGTCACCCTGAAAGGAAATAATGATCAGGTTCCACGATTGATGGTATTTCTTAAGGAATTGAATGATGATAAATCTGACAAGACTGAATTTATGCCCGATATCGATGATTCTTTTAAACCTAGCGGCGCAGTGACAGAAATGTATGGTAAGGGATCACAGAATACTCGTAATGCTTTACCAGCTGTACAACCGGAAACCATTTCCAAATCATGTATCCAATGCACTCATCTCCTGAAAATAGACTCAAGATTTTGTCCTAAATGTGGATCAAAACAGACACCGTAAACTGATTATTCTTTCTGGCCCTTTGATTCTGAAATAAGCATAAAACATTCGTTACAAATCGTGGATGAAAATATAAAATTTATAGAATGGAACTTGACCATTCTGCAAGAGGTACAAGTACGCATACTCTTTTAGACGTCGCGATATTATTAAGATTAATTGATTTTATGGACCGCCAGGTCCTGATCCGTCACCACCGACTGTATATTCTTGCATTCCTTTGAAGATTCTATTAATAGGCTGTTGAACTTTAATCAAAAAATGTTTGTCTTCTACCTTCACAATTTTCGTTTATTTATTGCAAAAGACGCCCATAAAAAAAAGAAGGTCTGTGAAATACTTTAAATTAAAGAAATTAAGTTTTTGCTCATTAGTGTCAGGGGATCCAGAAGTTCAAATCAAACGTAGCTTCGGATTCCTCTTTATAGCTATCGCAGTCGCAATAATATTCGCTGCTGTCCTTAGTCTATTTTTGTCATTGGATAAAGTGCCGTTCTATTACTATCCACCTCTTTGGCTAGCCAGTTTTGGTGTAAGCTTGGGAATAACTCTCTACAAGAGGAGGAAGATACTTGCATCAGTGAGAACAAGAATGAAAAAGAGTCTAGGCTGGCCCCTTCATATCAAAATTATAAATGGTCTATCTTGGGCCGGACCATTCGCTGCCATCTCAGTCTTTCATCAACTCTATCCTTATTTGATTCTCTTGGGAATAGGATTGGGGAATATGTCAACATATTTCTTAATCAAGACATATAGCAGAAACAATAACAAGGAACAGTACATAGTCGGGTTAATCGCTCTCTGCAGCATTCCCATTTCAATAATTCTCGACAATACTATTTTTTCGGCAAGTTATGAGCTTGCGCTATTTTTCTCCAGGTTCTTAATAGCGATATCGTACGGCACGGGAGGTGTTTATGCTTTAATTGCAAAAGACTAAAAATAAAATTGCGATCTGTATAATGAGTGGAGGACCTGATTCTCTCTGCGTTGCAGCGTACCTAAAGAATCGCAAGAACTTTGAAATTAAGACTCTGGCATTCTCTTATGGACAAAGAGCAATGCGTGAAATTAGGATAGCAGAAAAATTTTCAAAAATGCTGAATGCTGAAGAGCATCAAACTATAAACATGAATTTTATGAAGAAGCTGTATGGAGATTCTAACGCACTAACAAACGAAAACAAACGGCTAACAGAAAATTTCAATTATAATATCGTTGTTCCTATAAGAAATGCAATTTTTATCACAATAGCAGCAGCATGGGCTATTAGCTCTAATGCAAGATTGATAGCCTATGGTGCACATTCTGAGGACATGCACTATCCAGACTGCAGACCAGAATTTATCAAGTCTATTGCGAAATCTTTGAATCTTGCTGAAGAAGACAGGATCAAGTTAGGGTTAAAGGAAAAAATCTCTATTTGGTCTCCCTCATTGGTGGGAATGAGTAAATCCCAGCTGCTAAAAACGGGTTATGAAATACTGGGCGATCTAGTTTTTAAATCATGGAGTTGCTATTCCGATGGCTTAAAAATTCGCGGAAAAGGAATAGTTCATTGTGGTAAATGCGAATCGTGTATAAATAGGAAAACTGCTTTCAGCAATGCAGGTATAAAGGATAAAACAATTTATGCAAATAACAGAAAATAGGGTAAGAATTAGTGAAATATTTACTAGTATAGAAGGGGAGGGCATCTTCGTTGGAACAAAGACGATGTTTGTCCGACTCGCCGGCTGTCATTTAAAGTGCCGCTGGTGTGATACTGGCTACGCCCTGCCGTTCAATAGTGGAAAGGAATACTCTATAGAAGACGCCAAAGAGTTGATAGAAAGCCAGATACAACCTTTTACATACAAGGTTAACTTTACGGGTGGGGAACCATTACTTCAGTACGAAGCCCTTATACCTATTGCTGACTTTGTCAAGAATAGAAAAGGATTAAAGACATACATAGAATCATCATGCTTTGATTCTTTCCGATTTTCAAAAGTACTTGAATATTTCGATATTTGCAAGATCGAGTTTAAGACTCCAGACTCAGGCGTGACAGAAGAGATTAGTTATCAGGAATTGTTACTCAACGAGTTTAAATGCTTAGAATTAGCAAAAGAACACAATAAAACTACTTATATAAAGGTGGTCATCACTAACTCAACTGAAATCGCTATCTTCAAAGTCTTGGTCAATAATATTTTTGCCAAAATCGAACCCTCGAATATATCAGGATTTGTGATTCAACCCAGTTATGGTATAGATGAGCCCGAATTTGAAAAATTATTGAATTTCTATGATATCGTGTATCCTTTATATCCAGAGGTAAGAATTATACCTCAGTTACATAAACAAATAGGTGCTAGATAGGCAAATCATAGATAGATATGAAAGAAGATGGATAAAACATCGATTAGAAAGAAAAAAATTGAAAAATTAATCAGACAGGTATTAATAGAATTAGGTGAAAATCCTGATCGGGAGGGGTTGATTGGAACCCCGCGACGTATAGCAGAGATGTATGAAGAGATCTTCTCAGGCTATCATATGAATTCTGAATTGGACATCAGCTTCAATGAGGAAACAGATTCTATCATAGCTAGAGATATACAATTTTACAGTATGTGCGAGCATCACATGCTACCATTCTTTGGTAAGATCCACATCGCGTACATCCCTTCTGGTAAGGTTTTTGGTATTTCAAAGCTCGTACGTTTGGTAGAAAAATATTCTCGAAGACTTCAGATCCAGGAGAGATTGACTAAAGAAATTGCAGACGAAATAATGAGAATGGATGTTAAAGGAGTTATGGTTGTGGCTGAGGGAGAGCATCTTTGTATGAAAATGCGTGGAGTTAGGAATAATGGCATAATAACGACAGTTGCGAACAGGGGGATAGTTGTCCAGAATGAAGCGCGGGAGCATCTACTGGCCTTGATTTATAACTCGAAATCACAAACTCGTGGAATATAATTAAATCAATACCACTGTGAATCTTAAACTGTAACAAATCATTGCTCTGAATATCTACCTTGGCTCGGATTCTGGCGACTCCAGGTCTCTCCGAGTATGGAACGCATGACTAACTTGAATTAATGTTTATAATAAGACGTATTAAAATTACCATATTTTGGTACTATTTACGTGGCTTACATGTGTATTTTCTAAGATAGCAAATTCATGATAAGGCTTATAAAAAAGGAATATTCCTATAGGTAAGAAGAATGGCTAGTACCATATTCAGACTACAGTCACATAAATTTAGTTCTGATAATATACAAACGACACTAGTTTGTTCTAAATGTGACGAGGTTTTCTCCAAGGAATTTCCATTGGACCTAGAAGGTCAAACAATTGAATTCAAGTGTCCTGTCTGTGGTGCTCCAGGTGAAACAGATCTACCCTACAAAAGCGCAGAGGAGAGAGAAGAATTTGAAGAGGACTTTGAAGAGGCCGAAGAGGAAGAAGGCGGCGAAGAATTTGAAGAAGAATACTGATCAAATTCATTGAGAAATTTTTTCTCTCTTAATGCAAGGACTACGGCTAGTTGGAGAATCTGTGTTAAAATTGCCTCCTTTACAGATTAAATAAGTCTTGAATATAGTGTGGGTTCGTGGTTTAGCCAGCCGAAATAGTTAATTTGATTCTGAACCTAGTTTCCCAAGTTGTGCAAGAAGTGCTGCTAATTGAATTTCAGGATGAGCCCCAGTTGTTAACCTATGGTCATACTCTGCCATTAATGCAGCAAACTCGTCAGGATGACTCAGCTTCATAGAGTACCCTATCTGGTTAGCGTATTTTAAGAAATCAAATTCGGACATCCCGTATACCATCGTAAGTTCAAGTAATTTTATTCTCGCTTCGTTAAATTTCCCCGTAATTGCTAATTTAATAACGTCTGCAACTTTCGCTTTCCCAGAAAGACCTAATGAGGTTTGCACTGTGGTTGTAGAAACAGACCCCATTACGGCGGCCCCCTGAAGAACATTGATCGAGTGACGCATATCGCCCTGTGTCGATTCTAAAATACTAGCAATAGCCTTCTCTTCGTATTTTACTCCCTCTTTCTTGCATAACAGCTTTAGATACTCTTCTACGTCTTCCGCTGTGATTCTTTTGAAACGGTATACGACACACCGGCTCTGAATCGGATCTATTATCTGAGAAAGATAATTGCAAATTATAATGAATCGGGTGGTTTTAGAGCTATCTTCTATGATTCTTCGTAAGGCTGTTTGAGCCTCGGAGGTCATTTCATCGGCCTCGTCCAGTATTATCAGTCTAAATAGCTTGTCATTTTTATTGCCCAAGTCCAGCTTAATAACCCCCGCAAATTCCTTTACTCTTTCTCTTACCATTTTTATACCTCTCTCATCTGAAGCATTGAGTTCTAGCGTATCCTCTCTCCAATTTTCACCAAGCAACTCTCTTGCTAAACATAAACCCGTGGTAGTTTTGCCAACTCCAGCTGGACCCGCAAATAACAAATGTGGCATCTCTTTAGGTTTTTTCGCCAAATTCTTCAGGCTATCGATTATCTCTTTTTGATTGACAATATCATCTAATTTCTTGGGTCGATACTTTTCTACCCACATCAAGTTTGACAAATTTTGACTCTCAGACGTCATAAGACAAATGATATCCTTAATCACAATATATATTCAGTTCTCAATGCACCTTTTCTGACTCACAAACAAGAAAATTGCGAGTGAGTTTTGAAAATGTACGGAATTATTATGGAAAATATTTAGAAGGCCACCTTGGCGTATTCATGTATACTTGAAGCTTAAAAATAATTGTCCTGCCAAAAGATATAACAGATTACAAAGCTTTATACCTCAAGATGGTAACCGATAGACTTACCTCGAGCATATTTGAGGATATTCATTCTATCTATGATCTCGCTTATCTAATGGAAGAAGTGAGAATAATGTACAAACAGGATGTAAAAGTATCAAATGACAACATACAAATAGATGCTAAAGAGGGAGACATCTCATCTATACGACGATGGATAGCTAAAATATTGTCCCAGAATAAGCTAGTTGAAATACAGGACAGCGAGATATCAAGTTATGTTTCACGTGCTCTTAATCGGGAAAGGATCGCAAGGCCACATGACTTGTCTAAAATAGACATTGATTTTTACGTAAGGGTAGATGATTATCTTAGCGGTTTGAAAGAAAGGGATAGAGAAAATCTTATGATCTCACTTAATTCATTTGTTGCAGCCAGACTAGAGAAAATAGTTAAACTTGCAGCTGCTTCTCCACTCGCTGCGGAAACGGAAGAAAAATTATCGGCCGAAGAAAGCCTCCTATACACCCTAGTCCATGATTCTACCAGTTTATTTAAACAACAAGTGCTAAGGAAAAATGGCTGAACAACAAACTACCGCAGCCCTATCTAATCAGCTTGAATTATTTCTGAGAGGGTTCAAAGATAAAGATGATAATTACAAATATTTTGATCGTATTAATCACATGATGGCCTCAAATTCTACCTCCCTTATTGCAGATTATATCGATCTCGATGTTGCAAATCCCGAGATTGCAAAGCTAATAACTTACAGACCCGATGAGACGCTAGAAGCATTTAATGAAGCAGTAGTTTCTATTCTTAGAGAAATTCATTTTGATTATGCAGAAGAAATTAAGGAGAAGATAAAGGTTAGGATTGGAAATTATACGGTTCAGAAGGGTCTTAGAGACATTAATGCCGAAGTAATAGATAAGCTGATTGGAGTCTCTGGCATGGTGGTAAGATCTTCCGAAGTCAAGCCACTTGCAAAAAAGATTGGATATCGCTGTCTTAATTGCGATGCAATCAACGAGGCACAGCTTAAGGGACTTTCATTGAGAAAACCTACCAAATGTATAAACTGTTCGGAAAAAGAGCTTGAAATGGATCCTGAAAATAGTATATTTACTGATTTTCAACTTGTTAGACTTCAAGAATTACCCGAGGATCTGCCAGCAGGTCAACTCCCTCATTATGTAGAAGTTACCGTTATGGATGATCTTGTTGATCGCTGTCGTCCTGGCGATAGGGTATTGCTGACGGGAATTGTAAGAATTGAACATGAGCAGATTGCTCCACAAGCAAAGACGAATTTGTTCAGGTTGCGCATGGAAGGAAATAATATAGAATACCTAGGTGGTCTTGCTGGAACTAAAGATACAAGAACTCTTGAAAGAATGGCCATTAGTGGTGAAGATGAAAAACAGATCTTTGCTATCGCAGGCAAACCTGATGCCTACGATAAATTAATTGCGTCATTTGCTCCACATATCTATGGACATGAAATAATAAAGGAAGCCATACTATTACTGATAGTTGGATCAGTCACTAAGAAACTGGATGACGGCTCGACCCGTAGAGGAGATATTAACATCTTCCTTGTAGGAGACCCAGGTACAGCAAAATCTGAGATGCTAAAATACGCGGCTAAGATAGCCCCTAGAGGTCTTTATACCTCTGGAAGGGGAACAACAGCAGCAGGTCTTACCGCAGCCGTAATACGTGACAAGTCTGGTATAATGATGCTTGAAGCCGGTGCAGTAGTTTTGGGAGATCAAGGTTTGGTATGCATTGACGAATTTGACAAAATAAAACCAGAAGATAGATCATCATTGCACGAAGTAATGGAACAGCAAACGTGTTCTGTTGCTAAGGGTGGTATAGTAGCTACATTGAATGCGAGAACCTCGATATTATCAGCTGCTAATCCAATGTATGGAAAGTATGATGTGTTTAAGAATATTACTGAAAATGTGAACCTGCCTATACCACTACTAACAAGGTTTGACCTAATATACGTAATTAGAGATACACCCGAAAGAGAAAAAGATAGTCGTATTGCTGGTCACATCCTTGAAATTCATAGAGATGTGGAACATGCTGCACAACCAGCAATTGAAATGGACTTATTTAGAAAATATCTCGCATATGCGAAACAGATTGAACCGAAATTGACCATCGAAGTAATCAATGCATTAAGAGACTACTATATGAAGATGAGAAACGTCGACTCTGAAGGAATGATAACTGTTACTCCTCGTCAGTTGGAAGGACTGATAAGGCTAGCAACGGCAAGGGCAAGATTATTACTTCAAGATAACGTTAAAATTGAGGATGCCGAACGAGCCATATATCTAGTTCAACGGATGTTGGAAACGGCCGGAGTAGACGTAAATACAGGAAAAGTCGACCTTGGCGTATTACATGGAAAGCCTCATAGTGAAATCTCAAAGCTCAAGCTGTTCATGGAAGTATTCAACGGCATTTCCGGTCAAGACAAGAATGACGTTGAAGAGAAGAACTTCATTAACGAACTCGTCAAAACTGGTAAGTTTTCTGAAGATGAGGCAAGGACATACATTAAGAAAGCTATGCAGAACGGCCAAATATATGAAAGAAGATCCGGATTCTATGCTAAGGCATAGAAGAGAAGAGATCTGCTGACAATACTCATTTTTTACTTCACCTTTGCCTAATATTTGAAAGCGTTTTCAAATATCTCATAATACATTCTTATGTAATTTTCAATTGTACGTCTTTAGAAGAGAATCTAACTATTTGTCTATTGTATTCTTCGATAACGTTCTATTGCATTGTAGATATACATGTTACTACATGTAAGTTCGTTGAATTTAGTATTTCATAAATCTCGTCATTACCTTCAAGCACTGGTTAAGCAGAATGGTTGTCCGGCATCATCGATGAAATTATTCGGTCAGCCTCTTATAGTTAGAAGCGTTACAATGGCACAACAAGTTTATGGGATAAGCAAGGTGATGATCCCCTCAGAATTTTCTGACGCCATTCAGTTGGTTCAACAGAGTTTCCCATCTATAGATGTGGAAGAATTTTGTGAAGAAGATTATAACAAATCTAACGTATCCATTAAGGGAAACGAAAACTTGGAAATACCACTTAACACATTGATACACTACTCGAAAAGAACCAATGCATTATCAATAGAGACAATAATGTATCCTTGGGATTTTTTGGCGACAGTTCAAAAAATTCTCTATGACGAGGTTACAGAGCAAGTGATATCCTCGACGGCATCAATAGCCGAAACAAGCATAATAAAAGGACCATGCATAATAGAGGACGGTGTTTGCGTAGATGATTTCTGCAAGATCATAGGACCAGCTTATTTAAGCAAAGATAGTTTCATAGGAATGAGTTCCTTAGTTAGAAATTGCGTACTAGGAAATAAAACTAAGATAGGATTTAATTGTGAAATAGGAAGGACGTATTTTGGCGGGAATTCTAAAATCTCTCACCAAAATGTGATATTAGATAGTGTCATAGGTGAAAATGTTTGGTTCGGAGGATATTCAGGAACTGCAAATGTCTTACTTACAAGAGGTAACATTAAATATGCCGTAGGAAAGGATCTTGTAGATACTGGAACGGACCATTTTGGAGCAGTAGTTGGTAACAATTGTGCAGTAGGAGCCTCTGTAATCATTTTACCCGGGAGACAAGTCCCATCAGACTCTTTTATCCAGGCTGGAACTATATTTGGAACAGCCGAGAAAAAATCTTGATCTGTACGTAACAAGGAACAGCCGCGACCATGACACCATTTCAATTGATGCGAGTGGTTTGCCCTCGTAATAGGTAGTTTACAACTGCATTGGATTGTTGATAAGTCCTAGACCTAGAAGGGAAAATCAATTCTTGGTAATGCGTCTGAAACTATTATTTGACCATTTGAGTTTACTACTCACACACTACGAATTGGAGAAGAAAGTTGCCGTATAAAAGCCAAATACGTTGACAGATTTGTAAATAATCTTAGTATTGACAATTATTAGATAAAAATAGATCCAGATTAAAGAAGAAATGATGGTCACGCATAAATATTTAGCAACTGACTATGAACTGATTCGAATGAAATACAGAAGCAGAACAGATATAGTTGGCTTGATCCTGGAGGGGGCTAACGGCGGGGCAACTAAAACAAAAATTATGTACAAAGCATTTCTATCTTACGCCCAGCTGAGAGAGTATCTTGCCATGCTGTTGGAAAATGGATTAATAGAATACGAAGAAGGTAGACAGACTTATAGGACGACAGAAAAGGGCATACGACTATTACAGATTTACAATCATATGAGCGACGAACTCGTCATCTCCAACAAATAGAGTTCCATATAAAAACAGGACTGAATTGCTCGCTGAATTCGTTGCGAGTCAAGAATAACTTTTAAACTTTTGGTATAGAACTCGAAATAAAGCTATTTTCTTATTACAGAGTCATAACATTATTCTCTTGCTAACAGTTTGATCATGTCATGGTAAAAATATGAGAACTTCTATTAAAATGGGCACATGCGATCTCAACTTAGGGATCTTCTCGGCTTATTAGGTTATTCATCGCTTTATCCCCCTCAGGAACATGCTGTGTCAAAAGGATTAATGGATGGAAAGAATATGCTAATTACAACACCTACAGCAAGCGGGAAGACGCTCATGGGATTAATGGGTGCTATCAGGGCGTTAGAGGGAGGGAAAAAGGTAATTTACCTTACACCATTAAGAGCACTGGCAGCTGAAAAATTCCTAGATTTCAAAACTCTGCAGAGAATGCAATTTAACGATCGTAGGAAAATACGTGTAGGCATTTCAACTGGTGATTATGATTCTTCTGGATCCGAATTAGAAGATACGGATATCGTGATACTCACAAACGAAAAACTGGATTCAATTATGCGTCATGGAATAAATTGGCTGGATAGAGTTGGAGTATTTATTATCGACGAAGTTCATCTTCTTGGAGACCGCGAACGGGGGCCTACTCTTGAAATTATGTTGACAAAGATAAAAGAGAGATATCCGAAGGCGCAAATAATTGCTCTGAGTGCCACCATCTCAAATTCAGATGAAGTTGGCAGATGGTTAGGATGCGAAATTATTGAAAGTGAGTGGAGGCCAACCAGATTGGTAGAAGGAATATATGACTATGGTAAAGTTCGGATGAATGATGACGTTACTTTTGAAATAAAACGAAGTGGAAGTTCAAGCTCGGCCCCGATAGATCTGGCACTCCAGTCTGTGAAGGATGGTGGGCAAGCCCTTATTTTCGCAGAAACAAGAAGGCGTGCCGTATCTCTTGCCGGTAAGGCTGCCGAACAAATCTCGAAATTATTTAACGAATCCTCGAAGAACCTAGCGAAACGAACTGCATTACAAATACGAGATAGTGCAGATGCTGAGATTAACAAGACACTTTCAGCGCTAGTTGCAAAGGGAGTGGCATTTCATCACGCTGGATTGGGACCTAAGGTCAGACAAATTGTAGAGAATGCGTTTAGGACGGGTGTTATAAAACTTGTTACCGCAACACCTACGCTAGGGGCAGGGGTGAACTTACCAGCGAGAAGAGTGATAATTGCAAGTATTTTTCGGTATGATCAAAATTACGGGGGAAATGTTCCTATTAGCATCTTGGAATACAAACAGCTGTGTGGCCGTGCGGGAAGGCCAGCATATGATAAATTTGGAGAGTCCATTCTTATTACCGATTCAAGAATCGACTCATCAGAGGTTTACGACCATTATGTATTGGGCAGTCCCGAACCACTTCAATCTCACTTGATGAACGAGAGGTCTTTGAGAATACATTTGTTAGGTACGATCGCTACAACACTAAAAATTAACAAATCTCGACTGTATGAATTATTCAATAATACCTTTTTTGCTCAGCATCATGATCAAATGAGTATTAATTCGAAGCTTCACTCTGTATTAGAATACCTAGAAGAGGAAGGCTTAATCATTTCAAAAAGTGATCATTTGACTGCTACTAAATTCGGTAAGAGAACGGCACTTCTTTATGTTGATCCACAAACAGCAGTGCAATTTAGAAAAAATATAAAATCGGTAGAAGTTTTTTATTCAGACAATATAGGTCATATCTTGAAATGGATCGTTGAATCAAACGACTTTTATCCAAAATTGTCATTGAGAATCAAAGATATCCAACATGTTAGCACTCTTTTTACCTCGGATGAGTGGAATCTGTATCAATATTTTATTGAAAGTTCTAACTCAAGAAGTCTGGTAGCACTCCTAAAATGGGTGAATGAAGCAAGCGACAGAATACTAGCTGATAATATCGGAGTAGAGCCGGGTGATATGTACAGAATGGTCGAAACTGCCGAATGGTTGCTCTATAGTTTAGGTGAAATTGCTAGGATTATTGGACGAATAGACATTGTACATGAAATCAATATACTCAAACTAAGAGTAAAGTTTGGGATAAAAACAGAATTGATCCCTCTTATTCAATTTGAAGGAGTTGGAAGAATAAGAGCAAGAGCATTATATAATGGGGGTATCGTAAATGCCGAAAAACTTGCAGAAACTTCAGAATCCAAGTTAGCAGCTATTTCAAAAGTCGGCCCTGTACTTGCTAGAAAACTAAAGCACCAGGTAAGTCGACACAAATAATAGTTCTATTTCACTATACTACATTTCTAAATGAGGTCTGACAAATTTCTTTGCATCTCAAAGTGTATGGTATGGCTCGACAGCTTTTTGGTCCTTGGTAGGGTAGATTCAGAGTAATGATAATCACCAATGAATCTAATTGACTCTGTGGACTGGTCCAATTTGTCTGAAAAAATTTATGACATTCATTGCTGCCATTTCTGCCATTCTAGATCGTGTTTCCTGAGTGGCACTACCTAGATGCGGTAACAATACAGCGTTTGATGTCTTTAATAGGGGACTTTCTCTAGAAACAGGCTCTTCCTCATATACATCCAATCCAGCACCTGCAATCAACCCTTTATTCAGAGCATGAACTAAATCTTTCTCCTTAACCACCTTCCCTCTGGCAGTATTGATTAGAAATGCAGTGTTCTTCATCTTCTTCAATTCATCAAATGAGATCATGTGATAAGTATCCTTGTTTAGGTCAACATGTATCGATATAAAATCACTTCTCCGGAGTAATTCATGAAAGTTAACATAGCGTAACCCAAATTTCGATTCAAGTTCGTACTTTCGAGTTCTATTATGATATATTACATCCATCTCGAAACCTTTTGCACGTCTTGCAACCTTCGTACCAATATTACCAAGACCAATTATTCCCAAAACTTTGCCATAAACATCGGTACCTAGAAATAGATCAGGCGTCCACCCAAATTTCCATTTGGCATTTTTGACATAGTAATCACCTTTGACAACATTTCTTGAAACCGCAAAAATTAATGCAAATGTCAAATCAGCTGTCGTTTCAGATAAAATATCTGGCGTATTGGTAACAACAATCTTCATATTTGTGGCTGCTTCTAAATCAACATGATCATATCCAGCACTATAACAGCTAATTAGTTTAAGTCTATTTCCTGCCGAATATATCACCTCAGAATCTATTTTATCTCCTAACATGCAAACAATCGCATCAACTTCTTTCGCTTTCTCTATCATTTGTCTTTTAGATATAGGTATTACGCTGTCATTCATATCGATATGACAGTATTTAGAAAGCAGAGTAGGACCAGGTACCGGTAGGCTTCTAGTTACGTACACTACGGGCTTGTATAACATTCAACCTCTGGTTAGTAATTTTCTTTAACCATTAAACTTTTTGATAAAAAGGTATGGACACAGGAAATATGTGCAGTGTAAAAATGACTACCTTGATTGTGCAACAACGGCGATTATGGCGCTCTATTATTCTAACTGCTTACGAGTATCATGAATATTGCTTCTTTACATTGAAAAAACGTATGGCCCAATTCAAGCCTTAGACGATCCTCTGGTATACTTTACTACACCAAATTAGATTTCTTAAAAATCAGAATGCGTCGGATAAAGTCACCGTAATTTTTGATTCCTTCGCAAATTCCCGACCTTATAAATCGTATATTGATTGTTCATTGGCAGATAGGTTAGTAGACAGATTTTAGAGAATTTATGGATAAGATATTGGACTCCGAATCTGTTTAATTCTATTGTGAATTGTATTGCGGATTTGATAAATAATGATCGTTATAGAGCTGCCATACTTGTTTCTAAATATATAGAAATTAATATAACTACTATAAAATCAACCGATAGTTAAATCTAAAAAGCTGGTAATGATCATGATGCCTTCCTATATTGCTATTTTTGTGTATGGAGCTATTGTATCTTCCATATCCTTTCTAATAATATATTTTTTAATGCCATGGTACATTCGTTACTTGATCAAGAAAGGTAATGTTGTACTTGATTATCATAAGGCCAAAAGACCAACTGTCCCAAGACCGGCCGGTCCAATACTATTCACAGGGATAGCAATTAGCGAAATTATACTCTATCTTCTAGTCCATGATATCAGGATACTAGCTGTTCTGGCCACGACTGCGATCTCTTTTATCATAGGGTACATTGATGACGTCAGAATTATGCCAGGGTGGTTTAAGCCCGTTGCCTTGATTTTTGCTGGAATACCAATAATAATACTTGGCGCACATGGAGATCACCTCAATCTGATATTCGGTGATGCTTTTATTCCTATCCTATATCTGCCGCTCATTTTAGCTATCATCCCTATTGCGGGTAACACAATAAATTCAATTGATGTTCTAAATGGTGTCGCAACGGGATTTATTATCATCACTGCTCTTCCATTGTTGCTAAGTATAGCGATATTTGGTGATAATAACATTCTACTCGCAGGTCTACCGATGTTATTTGGTACTATTGCGATGTATATGTTTCACAAATTTCCTAGTAAAATTTTCCCTGGTGACTCTGGCACTTTACTTCTAGGTGCTATGTATGGGGTACTTGCAATAGCTGGAAACTCAGAAATAATCGGAGCGATAGCGCTCCTTCCAGCGGTTATGAATTCGTTTTTGTTCTTGTCTAGTGTTAAAAAAATAGTTGAACACAGGAATCTTAAGAGTAGACCAACTGTATTAACCGATGATTTCAAAATAAAGGCTTCGAAAGAAAAAACTGCACCATCTACTTTGGTACGCCTCCTGGTAGCAAAAGGACCATTATCAGAGGTAGAAATAGTTAATAGAATCTTCATTTTAGCTATTTTCTCTTCAGTATTGGCATTCGTATCTATTACCATGCAATATTATTTTACAAAGTGGTAATCCTGGAATGAGTCAGAGCTTTTTGAGATTCTTGCGGCATAGTCCTTGGAACTTTGTAACTATGCCGTATTAACCGTTAACAATCTGAGCTTGTTCAACATTTATCTTGAATTACGGAAATCTTTATAGTAGATAACATCATGGAGGTAGGACATTTCGATACCAGGGTGCCCCATCCTCATTGGCCCTTCCTGAGACAAAAAGAACTATCAAAGATTGAAATAGACACAAGCATTATTACTAATTAAAGAGGGTTGCTGAAATGAATTGAATATACTTGATCAATCCGGCAGAAGAGGATACATATGTGGCATTTTTAGGGTTTCAAAGGCACCTAGTAAAACTCGTGTGAGTGTTGGAGAAGATTATGATGTGATGGTCAAAGATTTGAAAAGGCACAGTACTGAAGGAAGAGGCAAAATAAAAGGTTGCATAGTCTGGGCAATGATAAGTGTGAAATGGTAATTCAACGATTGAAATCTTGTCTTGAAAGATGTCAATTAGAAAAACTGATGAAAAATTTGCTAAAGAATTGACAAAGGAATTTCATTTATAATGGCTTGCAAGGGGATATGTTTTAGACATAAAGCAATAAAACCAATTGGACGTGGCAGATACGCAGCTGGTCAAAAACGGTGCCAAATATGTAGTATCTTTATCAAATGGGAAAGTTTTTTTTGTCCCTGTTGTGGATACAGACTTCGGACAAAACCAAGGTACCAGAGGTATAAGTTAAAACTAGCCAAAATAATCCCCAACAAAGCCCTCTAGACTATAGTTCACTTTTGATGAGAAAAATAAGTCAACACGGTAAGGCGTATGAATGCTTTAGATGTTCAATAGTTTTAAGAAGAATTGTTTTTTTCTTGAAGTTATGTGCAGTGGATTATAGATAAAATTGGGGGAAGACTAAGAAAGAAGGAGGAGCTGCTAATTTGGACGTTATTAAGTACGCATCAGGCGTTTTGCTTTTCTTAACGGTATCAAAAATTGAGCACTTATCAAGCATTTGTTAAGTGAACTCCATTAAATCACTAGAGGCCTATTTCCCCTGCTATCATTACAATCTTCCTCCCGTCACTAGTCAGACTATTGTAGACCTTGTTTTTGACAGTCTTTCTGTCTACAAGACCCCTTTTATGCGCCTTCAGAAGTAGCTTATGTCCATATCCATATGCTCCCAGCTTGGTCAGTAACTCTCTAGTCGGATATCCCTTTCCCTGGCCTATTGTCCTTAATAACTTGACCAAAGCCTTCTCTTCTACCAATATTTTGAGTAATCTTGCATCCTTCATGCCATAATTCTAAATGTATAAACATATAATCGTTACGAATTGTTAGAAACACGATACATCATATAAGTGCGGATCCCATCCTGGGCATGCTAATTCTCGTAGGGAGATTTTTAGATAAATCACCTGTCCATTGTTCTGGACTTGGGCTTGAATATAGGTGGGGATAGAACAAAATGTACTAAACTAAATTTGTGAGGCTTTATTTATTTACTTCGGAACGCTTATCGCCGTCTCCTATATCCTGCTGCTGGCATAAATGATGATTGACTACTTGTAAAGGCTACCAAATCCATATGTCATAGTTTCAGAGTTAATTTTACTCTCGATGGCGCTGCTAAAGTTACTCACAGCTCTACACAATTTTGTACGATAAGCATAAAAATTACGGAAAACAGAATTAAGGGGAAAACAAGAAGTTCTAAAATCAACAACAAGCATCTAAAACATTGACTATTCTTTATCTTAAAATAACACGAATTGACCCATCCTAGTAGAGCAACAGAGGATCATTTTATCAAACATTAATTTCTGAAAAGACAACAGTTGCAGTATCATTTCTAATTTTTTAACAGTAGTTTGCATAATGTGATCCTCTATGATATTTAATGTGGTAATACCAATAGAATTCAATTATTTCAACAGCTTCAGATTTCAAGCATTCGAATTTGGTATATGAAAAATAATTAAACTAAGATTAATTCGGGGGCGACTAGGAAATACATTAAATACAAGGTGAGTATTCCCAGTAATAGACACGATTGGTTCAACCCATAATACTTTCAAAAGTTAGACCTATCATAATGCGCCGGATACTTTCAATTGTCAAAAGGAGACAAGGCGGCAAATGCCACTTTTGTAGTATTCTCTTTACTAAAGAAGATATTTTAGTAAGTCGGGGTTATCGTAGAAATTATTATCATATATCATGTGCAAAGACTTTGCATATCATATAATATAGGTTGGGAAAGGTTTGAGAACTTTCTATATTAGATGAACAAGTGAAGAGAAGATTTGGAACGATTTAAGACTCTTATACGGTCAAAATTTATTGCAACGGCTTTTTTGGCACGACGTTCTAGACAAGAGATTTTTCAGAACACTAACTAAATAAATTAATAAACTCCACAAATCATAGAATGGTACTCTACTTATGAAACTCCTGGGATTGTTTGGCATGATCTTTTTAATGTGGGTTATGATAAATACGGTTTCATTATTTTTGATTGTGGTAGTTGCGCCATTGCATATTTCTATTTTTCACAATATCACAGATCGATTTATTACTTCTGCAGTCCAGGCAGTACTAGCAATAGGTATAGTCATAATATTGATAATAGTGTTAAGCAAAATGAAAAGCCTGTACCTAAAGCGTACCATTAATATTACGTGAGGTGAATGAGCTCAATCGTTCTACCGTATCTAAATTAAGTATGCTCCTAATTAATGAATAGCAGAAAGGGTTTACTCTTCCGCAATAAAAGTCCGTGATGGATGTAAAATGATGGAACCCGACTGTATAGATGAGCTTACTCCATTATTGCTATAGTCCTGCGTTCGAGTATGAACAATATTGCATCCGATATGATTTCTTTTGTTATCAATCCAAAGTCCCAGGCATCAATGAACCCTCTGAATTCTTGTTCTAGTGTCTTTGCAGTATCTTGAAATCTAATCATCTTTTGTGGAGTATCTGGGGTTGAATATCCCTTTGCTACCATGACCGGACACCTTTGATCCTTAGCAAATGGTTGAGGAATATACCAGGCATCCTTTGCGAATTCATACCCGCCTGACCTTATGGTAGTGTACATTCTCATTAACTCATCATTAGTAAGTTTCTTCAAATCCTTGAACCAGGATTCATCATTATGTTTAGCTATCATACGAGCCGGCAGAGTACTTTCGCTCTCAAATTGCAAGTTGTACAACCTAATAGAGATATCTCATTTTAAAAACATTTTCAATCTAACCATGCCTTGATAACGCTAGATTATGGATGTGAGAGGTCTACAATTTTGCGACCTTCATGAGATCGCCAGCCCTTATTTCCATCCCATACCTATCTTCTTGCCCTTTCATATGATTATATACCCTGAGTAATTCAAAGGCATTCTTGAAGAAACTAAACCGTCCACTAATCTTCCTCTGAATGAATTTGAACACGAGTGAATATATTTCGAATTTTTTCAATACGGACCTCCGATACTGACTAAGATTTTCCAGATTCTGAATGAATAATTCAGCACACCACGTGGAAGGAATAATGCCTTCTCCAAGTAAGGGATATACCGTGCCTATGGATTCACCAACACCGATAGTTTTTCGACCATCTGTGAATGGTTCGGAATTTTTTGGAGGACTAATTCTAACAGGACGGCCCACTTTCTTTATAATCTGTCCTTTATATCGATGAAGAAATTTCTCAACGAACCGATTATTATTTTTCCGTTGGTAGTCGCCGGCACCAATGTGTGCGTACCCGTTGCCTAAGGGGAAATACCAAAAATAGCCTGCCATAGAAGGAAAAGCTTTTAGATAAAAATCATCAAATGGCGTTTTTCCGGTTTCATATTTCATCTTGTATTGTACACAGGGTATCCATGTCTCGTTTGACGGCTTAGGTAGATAATCCCGATGAAAACCAGTGGAATCAACTATAAGATCAAAATTATCTTCGAGATCCTTCTTGTTTGGAACCTTGCCAAAACGAATATCGGTTCCTCTTATCATATCTTGGATTACTTTAAGTTTATCATAACTTACCATTCCCTTTAATCTGAGATCAATGCTCTCTGCAGCACAAAAATTCTCATCCTTGCCTATATCAACCGTCATACATTCGCCTTGATGTAAAATATAATCGTCAAAATTCAACCCACATTTTGCAATAAGGCCTGACATTGTATTCTCAGAAGTAGCCCAAGCACAAACAGCATCATGAGTTTTGTCCGACATCCTTTCAAATCCTACCACATGATTATCATGATCATCACCGAGCCTGTTCATTAGATATGCTCCGGCAACTCCAATGCCCACGACTGCTATCTTCATGTGGTAACGGTAACTGTACTGGTTTTAGCTAGATAAAAAGCTTGATGCGTTTACAACTATCATACTTCCAACAATTTCAATGTCCATTGATTTATAGATGGAAAAGTGTAATCGAGTACGATCAATGTCCAAAATGAATATGCCGGGATCAGTTAGAGCAGGGTTG
>JBAWET010000242.1:0-11350 GCA_049591355.1 Nitrososphaeraceae archaeon | reverse complement strand
CATTAACCTGTTCATTCCTAAGGAATATTGAGTATATGGTAAGTGTATACATGAATTCATTACAACTTTCAAAACTTAGCGTCTATTCAACAACAGAAGTAAAAGAAATGTCTGAAGTTCATAAGGTGGCAGTGGACATCGTTAACGCATATGTTGATTTGAATCCAAAAAGAAAGTTCAGTTACAGGATCTTGCTACCGAGAAAGGGAGACTCTTCAAATTCGCTTGCTAGAAAACTTGGTTTAGCCTTGCAAGGCGAAATTCTTCTAACCATGAAGAAACACAGATTGAAACCATCTATTAAAGAAATCAGATACCTTCATGACGATGCACATTACGGTTGGTTATTAATGGATCTAGATCTTATGGATGATGTAATCAAGGGCTAGCAAATTTTGTGAAATTTTTTGCAGTCAATTTATCTTAAATCTATTTTGGGAAAAGGGGATTTCAATATGCAATATGTTGCTCATGAGGATTGCAAAAATTAAGCCAAGAAGAAAACCCCCTATCATATCACTGAAGTAATACTGCCTTAAGATTAATTGCGAAAGACCCACGGAAAATGGAAGAAGCCATATCAAGTGCTTGGCATTACCAAGGCCCCTAGAAAGTGAATAGCCAATCAAGTAAGAGAACGCGGTTATACAGGCAACATGATTTGAAGGATATGAAAAATTCCGAGCAGAGGGCGTCATGCTGTCGCCCTCCAGGTTGAATCCCTTTGGAAGAGAGGATAATTTGACTGACTGAGGTGGCTTTGTATGTGCTATTATTGGTTTCAAATATGTTATAATTATTGTAATTACGACAATAGTTATCATCAGAATCATACCTGTTTTTCTTGTTCTTCTTAGAATTGTCAATATTATTGAGACAAAGATCAAGTGTATTATTTCACCAAATGACGCAAATATTACGAGAACATAGAGTATATTGCCACTAATCTTAATACGGTCTAGGGATGCATTAATAGAATAGTCCATGGGCAATGTTGCATTCAAGTAAACTAGCGTCGTAATAACTCCAAAGATAACTATCAAGAGAAGGAATTGTGGCGACCGTAGACCCACTACCCATACTGGCCACAGGCTAGATGCGCGGATCAAATGTTATCTCTCGTTCAAGGATAGCCCTAGTACCTTGTGATAAAAGTGGAAAAGGGCAGAAATCATATTCAACAGAATCATTTTCGTCACAATGAATAAAGTTCGATGAACATTTCTTTATGTCCATAGCATTCTAAGATGTGTGAGCGTGAACAATCTGTTCAGTTAATATACTTGTGTGTCTCCTTTGATTTTTTCAGCGGACGAAGGATCCTTATCGACATAATATTTCACCATCCCCACTTTCAATACTTTTAGGGATAACAAAGCGCATTTGATGCGAGCGGGACCAAGGTTTAGTAAACCTATATTTTCCAGAATGTCCTCTTTCTTTAGGTCTTTGACAAAGTCCAGGTCCTTACCTGTAACCATCTCGGTGAGCATAGAAGCACTTGCTTGGCTTATGGCACACCCCCTTCCTTCAAATTTTATCTCTTCAACTTTATTGGATTTAATTTTCAAGTGGATATCTATTTCATCACCACACAAGGGATTACTATCATGCACACTAATGTCGGCTAATGGCAGCTTGCCCTTATTTCGTGGGTTGCGGTAATGGTCCAAAATGATCTCACGGTAGATATCGTCACTCATAATCCGAATAACCTCCTAGCATCGTTAAGAGCATAAATCAGCGTATCTATGTCTTCCTTGGTATTATAAACGTAAAAACTGGCCCTCGAAGTCGCTGATACATTAAGCCTTTCCATCAGGACTTGCGCGCAATGATGTCCTGAACGGATTGCGACCCCATGCTCATTCATGATTGTCGCAAGATCGTGCGGATGAATATCTCCAATATTGAAGGACAATACACCTCCCCTGTCAATCGTCTTGCGAGGGCCATACACGGTTACACAGTCAATAGAAGATAGTGACCGTAAGGCATAATCTGTTAAGCCAATTTCATGTTCTCTGACTCGATTCATCCCTATTTTGTCTAGATAATCGATAGCCGCCCCGAACCCTACTACATCCGCAATATTAGGAGTACCGGCTTCGAATTTGTATGGAAGATCGTTGTAACGGGTGCGATGCTTAAAAACTTCCTTTATCATGTCGCCTCCCGCCATGAAGGGAGCCATATTTTCCAGGATTTGTTGTTTTCCGTAAAGAACTCCAACTCCTGTTGGTCCTAACATTTTGTGAGCTGAAAATACGAGAAAATCACAATCGAGCTCCTGAACATCAACAGGCATATGCGGAACCGATTGGGCACCGTCCACAATAATTGGGACCCCGTATTTGTGTGAAGTGCGAATAATTGTCTTAATCGGAACAATTGTTCCAAGGACGTTTGACATATGACTGATTGATACTAACTTTACTTTCCCACCTTCTATTTTCTCGAAAAAATCATCAAGTTTCAAATAACCGAAATCGTCAATACCAATATAATCCAATTTGGCACCGGTCTGTTCTGATAAGATTTGCCATGGAACTATGTTGCTATGGTGTTCTAGCTCTGTAATTAAGATCTCGTCTCCCTCATGAATATTATTTCGCCCCCAAGAATAGGATAAAAGATTAATCGATTCGGTGGTATTCCTTGTGAAGATTATCTCTTCAACGGATTTAGCATTGATGAACTTCGCTACTTTTTGTCGAGTTTGCTCATACGCACGAGTAGATTCTTCGGCCACCTGATAGACTGCTCTATGGATATTTGAATTGTAATTCATGTAATAGTCTGAAATTGCATCGATGACAGCAGAAGGCTTTTGGGTCGTTGATGCACTATCCAAGTAAACAAATTCTTTATTTCCATTCATCTTCCTCCTCAGTATTGGAAAATCATGTCTAAGTATACGACTATCAAAGATGCCTTTTTGCATCATGGTTAATTCACATGATAGAAGATATAAACTTGATTACAAATTATTGTCATGCAGAATGGTCGGATCGAGCGTTGGGGAGAGTGTACAGATGGTTATTCCATTATGGAAATTCTGCAATGGCGTGTAAATTCCATGAATATCCCAAAGGATTAATCCATTGGAAAGGTGAGCAGTTATTAGATGTGATTTATTCGACTCAGTTATTTGTGCTAGGCAATTTTATAGTCTAGAAAAAACAATTGTCATTTTTTATAAACAAATTCTGCGAACGCGGAAGTTTCCACATGATTTTGGAGTGTATGATTCTACAAGACTTTCTATTTAAGGTTTAAATTCCCTTTCCCCGCTTAACAACATGACCGACTTTATTTGAGAAAATGAAAAATGCAGTAAATTGTTTAGGCCAATCTTTCCATTGAAATGATGAAAATACTCGATATAATATTAGCTTAAGAACTAGACAGAACAATAGACGGTTTCTTATCTTTTTAGCGTTGGTAAAATGCATAGAAAAAACATTGCGAATGTTAAGGAAAAATAAATGATCTGCGTTCAGTTATTATAGTTTCCAACAGCCCCAATTCAAGGAAACACGGTTGAAAGCTCTGAATGAATAAGGCTGGTTTCTCAAACTTATGCACAACAACCAATGAAGTAATATTTATACGCCTTGGAGGGGATAATCATCCTCTGATGTTTTATTCTTCGGCCATAATGAACATTGGTGGTTCAGAATGGATTATCATTGGATTAATGGCACTTTTCTTGCTATTTGGATCAAAGAAGTTGCCAGAATTTTCTCGAATGATTGGAAGAGTTGTTGGTGAATACGAAAAGGCTCGAATGATTGCCCAGAGGGAAATGGCTCAATCTATACCTTCGCAGACTGCTTCATATCACGGTCCTAACATCCAAGGTCCCGTCAACTCAGAGCGCGAAAAGTTAGAGATGGTGGCAATGTCACTCGGAATCGAATCTCGGAACAAGAATGACGACGAGCTTAGAGATCTTATCTCTGACAAGATTAAGAATCAGTGAGACCCAACATCAGGTACGGATAACCAGTCTATCTAATTCAAACTTTAAATAAGCGAGTTTTCGACAAACCCTCAATGTCAAAGGCTTCTTTTGATAATAGTAGCGCTAGCAACACGATAAACCCGTTTGAGAACGCTCTCACCCAACTAAGCGAGACCGCTAAAATCATCGGATTAGATAATGGGCTGCATCAGATTCTGGCCTGTCCAAAAAGGGTTCTAACTGTGTCTCTTCCTGTTAGAATGGATAATGGTGAAATCAAGGTCTTTATTGGGTTCAGGTCCCAGCACAACGATGCTCGTGGTCCATTTAAGGGAGGCATCAGATACCACCCGCAGGTCAGCATTGATGAAGTCAAAGCTCTTTCTATGTGGATGACATGGAAATGCGCGGTTGCAAATATCCCTTATGGCGGAGGAAAGGGAGGAATAATCTGTGATCCAAAGAATCTGTCCGAAGGAGAGGCAGAGAGATTAACTAGGAGATATGCGTTCGCAATAGCCGACATTATAGGACCGCACACAGACATACCAGCCCCTGACGTATACACCGGGGGCAAAGAAATGGCATGGATAATGGATACATATTCTATGATGAAAGGAAATTACGTTCAGCCCGAAGTCATAACTGGCAAACCGATTGCCATTGGGGGTTCACTTGGAAGAAATGAGGCAACAGGACGGGGTCTGGCTATAACTGTAAGAGAAGCAGCAGCGAGACTAAAAATCAATATGAAGGACTCCACGGTTGTAGTCCAGGGTTTTGGTAATGCAGGTCAATTCTCTGCTCAATTGGTAGAAGAACAAGGAGCTACCTTAATTGCAGTCAGCGATTCGAAGGGATGTGTTCGCAACCGAAATGGAATATCCGTGGCAAAATTGAGAAAACATAAGGAAGAAACCGGTTCGGTAGTAAATTATCCTGGGGCTGAATCGATTACAAATGATGAGCTTCTTGAAACAGATTGTACAATATTAATTCCAGCGGCGCTTGAGAACCAGATAACTAAACAAAACGCTGGCAAAATAAAGGCAAAGATTATCGCTGAAGCTTCAAATGGACCAACCACACCTGACGCAGACAAAATATTGTTTCAGAACCAAATACTTGTGATTCCGGATATATTGGCAAACGGAGGCGGGGTGACAGTATCATATTTTGAATGGCTCCAGAATTTGAGAAGAGAATACTGGACTGAACAAGAGGTGAACAATCGTCTGGACACAAACATCACAAAGGCTTTTGCAGATGTTTACGATATCCACGACAAAAATAATGTGGATATGCGAAAGGCAAGTATGATACTTGCAGTAAACCGAGTTGTCGAGGCAATAAAAATAAGAGGGCTCTGGCCTTAAGTAAATAGAAAAAGAACTAAAAACGAAATATACTCATTTACTACACTTTTTTAATTTGGGGGTTTGGCGGTACCGAATTACTCGGTTGAAAATGAATGGCCACATGAACAGCTCTTTGTGACGTTCGGGTTATTGATCTTAAATCCCGAGCCCATAAGGCTTTCAATGTAGTCAATATTAGCGCCCTTAAGGTATTTCTGGCTATAACTGTCGACGATTACTTGAACACCATTCTTATTAATTACAGCATCATCTTCATCTACCTTCTCTTCAAATCCCATCCCGTATGATAGTCCAGAACAGCCTCCTCCAGATACGTATACACGCAAGTACAAATTGTCTTTGTTTTCTTGCTTCATAAATTCAGTAACCTTTTCTGCTGCCTTGGAACTTATCGTAATCAGCTCGCCTTCCTGTGTAGTTTCCATTAGGATTAATCCCGTTGATAAAATATAAGAATCTTTGTCCATTTTTGAGACCGGAGCCCTTCCGTTCTCATGGATGACCTACAAGCATGGAAATGTAAAATTTATTCAATACCTGTTCGGCGAGATAGTCTTGTCAACATGCCTATTTTGTCCTTTCCTTTATTTTAGCCCACTTGGCCAACGTCCCAGCCCCTGTGATCCATGTGATCACTGAATGGTATACCGGAACTTTTGACTGTTCTATCCTATCAGATATGGATGTGGTGAATGGACCGCCCATGGCACCCACCAATATGGGTTTCTTATCTTGTCTTTGAAATTCTGCTAAAACTTCCACTATTTTCTCTTCGAGTGGATCATCTTGAAACACAAACCAGGGCATAATAATGTCCACATTCGGATCGTCAATGAATGCTTGTATCGCAAAACGATAATCATCAGCGTTTGCGGAACCTGTTACGTCACATGGATTCCCAAGTACATATGTCGCAGGATAGTGTTCCTTGAATTTATGTAAAGTTTCTTCACTTAACTGAGCTAACTGCAAATCCAATCTTTCGAAGTTATCTATGGCCGCTATTATTGGCCCAGCACCATTTGTCACCATTGCGACCCTATTTCCTTTTGGAACTGGCTGCCAAGTTAGTGCCTTGAGTGAGCCAGTAAGTTCTTCGTAACTGTCAAGAGAGATTATACCTGATTGATCGAAGGCACCATTGATTACAGCAAACGAACCTCCCAAAGATCCAGTATGGGAAGCAGCTTGTTTTGCACCTCTCACTGAACGTCCGTTCTTAAAGACGACTATCGGCTTCTTGTAGTCTTTTATGACTCTCCTTGCAGCATTGATAAATTTACGTCCGTCTCCAAGACCTTCAACGTATAATCCTATAACATCTGTCTTTGGATCTTCAGCCAAATATTGGATCATATCTGCTTCATCAACATCCGAGCGATTCCCATATGATATCATTTTACTTAATCCAAATGCATCTGAAGTTTCCATAAACGCGATCCCTATAGTCCCACTTTGGGAGAGGAATGCAACTTTTCCTTTCCTTGGCCTAAGCATCCTCGCATGTCCCTGAAAGGCACAGTCAAGACCATTTTCCGCATTGAAAATACCGATACAGTTGGGTCCGATAATACGAACCTTGAGCTCCTTTGAAATGGTCTGGACTTGTTTTTCTATCTCAGCTCTTTCTCCTCCTAATTCTTTTCCTCCTCCAGATATGACCACCATATTGTGTATATTTTTACGACCACACTCCTTTAGCAAATCTGGAACAAATCGTAAATCCACAGTTACTACTACTACGTCAACAGCGTCACTAATATCAGATAGACTCTTGTAAGCTTTCAAACCCATTATTTCAGGATATCCTTTGGCGTTTACAGGATAAACCTTCCCTTTGTATTGATGCTTTGAGAGACTCTCGAGCACAGAGTTTCCTATTTTGCCTGCTTCTGGGGATGCACCAATCAAGGCAACCGAGTTTGCATTAAAGAAGAGGTCCATGTAGCTAGAATCTGGAACAGACTTTGAGATCGAATCGTCAGACGGTAACGTTCTTAAGATAATCTTTGCATCAACGACATAGTAATTGTCCGGATAAACAACTACCGGGTTAAAGTCTACACTTTCGTACTTCCCTGCCATGTCAGTTCCGAGGGTACCTATATTAACTATAGCTGTTGCAAGCATTTCCAGGTCTATGGGTTTTGATCCCCTGAATCCCTTAAGTATCGATTTCCCTTTGAGGCTTCCTAGCATTTCCAAAGCATCAGTCTTGTTTATTGGTAAGACTCTAAAAGAAACGTCCTTAAACAATTCGGTGTAAATTCCTCCAAGTCCCACCATAATACAAGGTCCGAATTGTGAGTCATTTTGAAGCCCAACAATAATCTCCACGCCCGAGGGAACCATCTTTTCAAGCAAAACTCCAGTCACATCATACTTCTCCTTGAGTCGGAAATACATCTCTTCGAAAGCATCCTTTACCTCCTGTTCACTATTAAGCCCCACTTTAACTCCACGCACATCAGTTTTGTGTAAAATATCAGGAGAAACTATCTTTGCAACAAGCGGGAATCCGATTTCACGAGCTTTGCTGACGGCATCTTTAGAGGAAGTAACTAAAGCAAAAGGTGGTACATTGATAGAATACTGACTAAGAATTTCTTTCGCAGAATCTTCTGTTATTACTTTTGGGTTTCCTCTGGAAGCCTGTATTATTTTATCTATTCTACTCTTGTTATTCATGACTAACTCAGACGAACAAAGAGGCTTCCTTTGCTTCTAATTAACTTTTCTCAAGAATTTATCTTATATTCTCAAAAGCACACGGCTCAGGTGATTCAGGAACAACCAAATTCTTTACAAAAGCCAGACAACTTCTCAGATCTTACTGGTAGGCTGCCCACGTTTTGTGTAAAGGAGGACACATTTGTACATATCTCTCGGATGTGGGTTTAGATTTAGGGATAAAAGAACAAAATGACCGTTTGCGAATGACTATTGAAGCTTTCACTAAAATATTTAATTATCTATCCAAGTGTTTGAAACTTGGCCTATTTGTTAATGACCCACTCCAAATTAATAGAATTCCTCTAAACCGTATATCTGTTCACTTTTAAAGATTGCTCTTTAGAACAAGCCCCATTTAATCAAGTCCATTTTGACGCTTAGCAAATCCTGATCTTTACCATTTTATTCTAAAGATAAAGTTGTGATGAATAAAGTGTCCACTTGTTATCTGGCGAATGTTGCTGATCTACTAGATTCAGATTTAATTTTGAAATCCATGACAATAAAGTGATCTAAAAGTTACGTGGAACAAAATTATTTAAACACGTTACCTTTCGAACACGAGGATCAAAATCATTCGTATCTGTAATTGGTAAACAACATATTTGTTATTCCAAAGCTACGACTCGTGACCAGAACTAGAATGCAAATAAATTGTGAAGGTTCGCTACAATAAAAAAAATCGATTCTTGAGTTTAGAACCAAATTCGGAGATAAGAGAGAAGAGAGAAAAAAGACCTGTACAGTTTCCTGTTCTGCCATCGGGTGTTTCTTTTAACAGTTCATTGTATATTTTTAAAAAATGGCCGCCTTTAGGCGTCATCTCAAAATTAAACCCTCCACGGACCGGACAAATGAGGCCATGTTGTGTCATTTCAACCAAATATTTGTTAATCTCCGAAGCCGTTAAATGTGCCTCCAGTTGCGACCTAATTTGATAAAGCCCATAGCCTCGGGAAGAATCCCTAAGAATAATCGAGACGACAAGTAACCTATTCACCGATTCCACGCAAACAACATATAGACATGGAATAAAAACCTCGTCAAATACTATTATGGTAAATGAATTTCCAGTTTTTCCAGTATTTTCCTTACGTGAAATATCCCGATAAAAGTAGTTTAGATAATATCGTTGTTGATTTGGAGAGGTGAATTTCATATGTTGAAGGAAACTGTGCATCTCGATGTGCCTAAAGGAAGACGCTGCTTATCTTGAAACTCATGTGGCCTCTAAATTTTGTTGAAGATAATTTGGTAATGATATTAAACGCAACTATTCTTATAATACATCATCGTAATCCACGTAGAAAAAGGTAGAATAAGGATTGATAGGCGCCATATTGGCAGTCCTTAGTTATGCTTCGGTCGTTTAGTAGACTTTAGGCGGTTTGAATGTTACAAATTAAAGTGTCTGTCTAGACTTTGATGCAGATTCAATTTCAGAATTAGAAGCTAAATAATTACCTTGGCTTGTCTAATTGAACAAAATCAACTGGTTACAATAATGAAAGTAGATAGTTTTTTGGATTTGTTCAAATAAGCCATTGACACTGGCATCTCATAATTTCGCCGATGACTAAAATCAGCGTATCCCTTCTTATTTGTCTTCAATTCAAAAATTTCTTAAATCAATGAGTCGCAAGTGTTGTCCCTCAAGTATCTCAATACTATTAATACCATACCGATTAAAATGGAATCACAATTGTATTATATTTCGTATTATTATAAAAAATTTTACTGCTACTTATATCCCACCGCTATGATTGCTCCACCAAACAATTTCTGTTCCATGATCACTTTGGAAAATTTATCAGTAAGCAATAGGTATAACTCACCGTTCTTAGGCCATTTAGTATATGTTCCATAAAGCGTTTTGAATTTTAGTCCTCTTTTCCCTGAAACTAAGAAAGCAAGAATTCCTAACAAGTACTTCAAATAAAATGAGACAAGACATCGTAGGAGAAAATTGTCAGGTTTTCCAAGATCCACGATTACAAATCTTCCACTAACTCTTAGAATCCTATGAATTTCTGAAATCGCCCTTTCTAAAGATATGGCATCCCTTAAACAATAGCCACATAATACGGCGTCGAAGCTTCCCTCTCTAAAAGGCATAACTTCGAATACTCCACATGAAAGATTTTTGGAATTTTCCGAGCTGAGGTATTCTTTAGAATTTAGGAGCATTTCAAGAATCGGGTCAAACATCACAACTTTAACTTTGTTATCCAAAATTTTCAACAAAATAGAAGTCATGTTGCCAAATCCAGAACCGGCATCCAATACTAGGTCCCCTGGAGTGACTCCCCTGTTGATCCCTTTCTCCCTATATTTTCTATCCTGACCAAGGGATATTGCCCTATTTACCCTGTCGTACACTGGGATAATGCTGCGCAATACATCTATGACTTCATGCCAGTATGCATTTCCAAGTCCAGACAATTGACGGATCCTATCTCCAGGCTCATATCTATTATTAGGTAATAAGTACCTTGTAGGATAGAAATTAATGACGCACTCTGCGTCTTCTAATCACCAAAACCTGCCTGTAATTGTCAATTAATTATTACCCGCCTCAATAATTGGAGATCGACTATCTAAAAATTTTTACAGGACGACGCTACACAATATCACACAAACTTGATAAAGAGCTAAATAGTAAATACATTATCTTTGTCCACTATAAGTGAGTTTATTTGTGAGGACTGCGGAACACTATTAGTACACAGTAATCCAACTACGCTTGAAAGTATGAGAGATGTACATAATCAATTATGCTCCGTTAAAAGGCAAAAAGTTATTTCTGCTGGACTGGCGTCCACGGTAAAAGAAACTAAACAAATTCTTGCTTCTCCGCAATCTCAAACTACCAGCGCTGCACCAACTCCACTACAATCCCCTGAATTGGTTGCCGGACAACCAGCAACCCCAGCTGGTGGAGTGACCACCATATCTTTGTCTGGGACCGGGAGCTCATATTCGAAGATAGAAGGACCCATTGATCAATCGTTCAAGTCGAAACGACAAATTGTTGGACAATTTCAAGGCATAAACGTGTGGGGATCTATAGATCCTCCTGGACAGTTGGGAATATGGGGAACAGAGGTATGTGTGGATTTTGACATATGTGTTGCTGATGGCGCATGTATCGAAGCGTGTCCTGTGAATGTCTATGAGTGGCTAGACACCCCTGGACATCCAGCATCTGATAAAAAGCCATTCATGATTCGGGAGAAGGACTGTATATTCTGTATGGCCTGTGAAAATGTGT
>JBAWET010000241.1:0-11931 GCA_049591355.1 Nitrososphaeraceae archaeon | reverse complement strand
AATTTAAAGATGGGCTTACCTTGAGGACATTGCTATTCTTTCTTGTTCATTCTTCTTTTTGATAGCATGACTTTCCATAGAATTATTTGATGCTAGGACAATTTCTTTCGCAAGGACCTCTTCCATAGTGCGAGGATTAGAATATGTTGCTTCTCTAACTCCTTCAGCAATAAATCGTAGTGCAAGATCGACTCTGCGCATTGGTGCCACATCAACTGAAACATGGTAAACAACACCTCCATATACTATCCTTGTTGTATCTTCATTAGGAGCTGCATTTTCTATTGCTCTAACAAGTAATTCAATTGGGTTTTTCCCAGTTTCTGCATGAATTATGTCGAATGAAACTTGAACTGTCTTAAATATTCGAGCTTTTTTGCCCCCCATTCTACCTGTGTTTTTTGCGTATTTCTTGCCAAAGCGCATAAGTTTATTTACTAATCTTTCTGCTAAGTGCACTTCTGCCTTGCGTAATCTCTGGTGTTCATGTCTTCCAAAGGTTACAGGAATTACACTGGGGGAAAGGGATATGACACGTTGAAGTCCAAGATCATTTACGTCTATTTTTCTAGAATCCCATTTATTGAACAAAAGCATGTTATTGTATTCTTTACTGCTCATTACTACTATCTCCTTGGTTTTTCTTTTCTTCCATAAACCAATTCTTTGAGTGAAACTTCATTTACCTTGAAGACCTGCCATCTGACACCAGGGATATCGCCCATCGCACCACCCATAGATCCACCAATACCCTCCAACATGACTTCATCGTGCTCGTCAACATAGTTCAAAGCACCGTCTCGTGGCAAAAAAGCAGTTATCGATTTTCCATTCTTTATTAGCTGCACTCGTACGCATTTTCTTACAGCAGAGTTAGGCTGTTTGGATTCTATTCCTACTTTCTCAAGTACTATCCCCCTCGCTTGAGGAGCGCCTTCTAACGGATTAGCTTTCTTGTCCAACATGAGCATTCGCCTTTTGTAATATTTGTTTGACCATCTAAGCACCTTTCTCTTAGACTTCAAAACTCTTCCAGCAAATAATCCCAATGGTGATTTTGCCAATTATAATTCCACCTGGTTGTTCCTGTTTGGAATTTGTTCCTCGCTAACTATCATAACAGTGGATATCTGAAAATACCTCTTCGCCAGTAGCCGTGCCTTTTCAGCATTCCTACCCTCTTTGCCTACAACAACTCCTTTCTTGTTTGAATCCACCACGACCACAGCCTGCTTGGTTCCATCTAATCTATTATTAATCTTTATTTCATTAATCATATCAGAATTCAGTACGTTACTTAGAAACTCAGAAGGATCATCGGAAAACTCAACCAGTTCCACTTTTCGAGCAACTACATTTTGGAGTTGTCTTATTGTGGCGCCTCCTTTTCCTATCGCAAGACCCATCTGACCTTTATTAACTATAAATATAACTCGGTCCATCTTCTCGTCTACTATACAATCTCTTGCTACTGCAGCTGTTACATTCTGAAACAATGACATCAGTCTCAATTCATCTGAGGTGAGCTTAATCTTTTCAGTCATGTTTATTGATCTCTTAACAATTTCCTGACAAAAGAAGACAACATTGAATGACAATTCAAGCTCACAAATTAGTCACATTTAAGTCTTCATTTACTAATATTCTTCGAGGTCGTCTAGCCAAAGACTGTTGTTGGCCCATTTAATGTTAGAGTTTACCATTTTAACTCGGATAAATATCTTCAGATCACAACAGCTAAAATCCTGATCCCCAACACAAAATTACAGGGTTTGTTATTATGCCAGCGCTTTTGAGTATATTTCAAATAATGCTACCTTTTATTAATTCCCTTCGAGAATGTTCCTTATTTCATCATCATCTCCAATTTTCAAGGCGATAGCACTCACCCTGAATGGCCTATTACAGAGTTTTCCAAATTGGAGGGAATTCCCGTTGTAATCAAAAATAGGAACTTCCGTTGCTTGTGCTTGCTCAATTATTTTTGATTTCATGGCTTCTGATACTGATTTTGTTAGTACAATTAGCCTAGATCCTTTTGTTGAATGCATCACCTCCCTTGCACCGAACTTACACTTCTTTGCATCCAATGCGTCTTTAATTATCTTCTCGAGATTCCTCATTTTCTCTCACACTCATATATAGCTCTACCATGCCTGTACCAACCGGTACTGTTGCACCCACTATAACGTTTTCTGTGACACCCCTTAGAGATTCCACTTGCCCCTCCAATGACGCCCTTGCAATAGTTGGAACTGTTATTTCAAAAGCCGCCCTGGCAAGAACAGACGTTTTCGTCCCAGCAATACCATGTCTGCCAATTTGTTGTAGGTAACCTTTAGAAGTCATCAGATCAGAGACCAACATGATATGTCTTATGTCTACTTCGAGTCCTTGTTCTTCTAGCGTATTGGTTATTTCTTTCATTAACGCAGTACGAGCGGCCTCTATGCCTAGTGATTGCCAGATTTCATATACGTTATTAGTAGTTATTCGTGTAGAATCGATCCCATCAACAAGTATAACCTTCGAAAGATTTGATCCCGCAGTCTGTATCACCCATTCATCATCTTGCTTGACAATAGTTACCCTCTCAATGTCTGGAACACCTTTCACTCTTGCATTAAGAAGTTTATTCTTAAGCGTTAACAAAGTTTGGGCGTCGGGTTCATCTGGAATTGTAATTTTTACTGTGTGCTTTTTCTCATTTAATGATACCTCATATTTCTTCTTTGAACCCTTGAAGACTTCATGAACGTCGTTCACAGAACAGCCTCTTTCCAATAGCTTAGATTCTGACAAATAGAAAGTTAGAACACCTGAATAATCAGTTTCGGTTTTTTCTATCAGATCACTGACTCTGGTAAAGATTATATCACGAGCTACTTCCAGTGCCTTTTCTCTGGAAACCTTATGCTCTTCATCAAGAAAGATATCCATTGTGGGTGTGACTGGCTTCTTCCTTGCATCTACAAGCTCTATCAACCTAGGTAGTCCGAGAGTAACATTTCTTTCTTTCACACCCGCGAAATGAAAAGTCCTAAGAGTCATCTGCGTTCCTGGTTCACCTATCGACTGTGCTGTCACAACTCCAACGGCTTCTCCAGGTTCTGCCATTGCTTTTTCTATCAAGTCTATGGCTTTCTTGACGACTTTTTCCGTCCCTTTCTTTGATAACGTATTTTGGTTGAGCGACGTTAGCAATTTTTCTGTCAGCCGAGGATTGAGGTTTGGACCGTATTTGTTTAAAATTTCCGTAATTTCAGATTCTGAGGATTTCTTGCCTTCGTCCACTACCGATTCGCTTTCAATCACTCTGGAAATGTTGACTGCTTCTCCGTGATCACTTTTAGCTGGATCAATTCCATCTTCACCATACATATATTGAATAATATTACCATGCGGATCCCTAACAGTCTGGTCATATTCAATTTTCATATGTTCCAAAGCATTAATCAATCTGCGTTGCATGTAACCCGATTGTTGTGTTCTTACTGCGGTATCTACCAAACCTTCTCTTCCACCCATCGCGTGGAAAAAGAATTCCAATGGGCTGAGTCCGTCACGATAGTTTGATTTAACAAATCCCTTCGAATCAGGATTTGAATCATTGACCCTGAAATGCGCCAGCGACCTTCCCAGATATCCTTTGTTAATTCTTTTGCCTCTTATTGATTGCTGGCCCAATGCTGCTGTCATTTGACCTATATTTAGAGTGGATCCGCGAGCACCTGTAGAAGCCATGATTATGCCAGAATTGTGATCTGGAAACGCTCTATCTGCAGTTTTTCCAGCTCTATCTCGAGCCCTCGAAAGCTCGTTGACTACGTAAAGCTCTAAAGCCTCTTCTGGAGATAGTCCCCTTGTCAAAGGTAAGGAACCGTCCTCGTACTGTTTTATCAATTCGTACACTTTTTCGTATGCTTTTTGGATTACGCCACTTATTTCTGCCCTGGTCTCATCTTTCAGCCACAAATCGGAGTATCCATACGAGAATCCATTGTGCGTCAGATAAGTCTTCAAAACAATAAGTATTGAATCCAAAAATTTCTTTGCTATATGGTTGCCGTAATCTTTGGCTATTCTATGCAATACACTGTCAGGTTCTTCTGCTCCAATGGATGCTTTGTCAATGACTCCACTAATTAATTCACCGTTCTTTATAACTACATCTTTTCCTTCACCCTTGGAGGCTTTGTTCCATTTAGAAGTAACAATAAAATTGAAGTCACTAGGAAGAAACAAGGAGAACAATTGTTTTCCCGTATAGTATCGTTTGCCATCTCTTGTTTCCTTTGGTTCAGGAAGAACACCTGTATATCCCCCTACGAGCGCCAGGTTTGCAAATTCTTCTTCAGTTAATAGCGTAGTATCTTTGGTCAGAATAAATGCGCCAGTAATAAAATCCCTAATTGCTCCTATGATCGGACCTCCGTATCTTGGAGATATTAGTTGATCTTGTACTCTCATGAGCAAAGCAGCTTCAGCTCTGGCCTCTTCACTTTGAGGCACGTGTAAGTTCATTTCATCTCCATCAAAATCTGCATTGTATGGGGGACAGACAGCGGGATGCAATCTGAATGTTCTGTATGGAAGTACTCTTACGTAATGTGCCATTATGGACATTCTATGGAGTGAAGGCTGCCGATTAAAAATGACTATGTCGCCATCATGCAAATGCCTTTCAACCACGTAACCAGTTGACAAAGATTCTGCTAGAGTGTTTCGATCCGTGACATAATCTAATCTGATTTTCACTCCGTCCGGTCTAATAATGTAATTTGCTCCTGGAAATATATTGGGACCGTTAGATACCATGTTTTTTAATCTATCCAAATTCCAGTCAGTGATTGTCTCAGGTATCGTCAATTTCTTTGCCACATCTATTGGTACTCCAACGTCTGATATCGCCAGGTTAGGATCAGGGGATATGACAGTTCTGCTAGAAAAGTCAACTCTTTTCCCGGAGAGTGAACCTCTAAACCTCCCCTCTTTTCCTTTTAATCTCTGCGTAAGTGTTTTTAAAGGTCTTCCCGACCTGTGATGCGCCTGAGGAATACCTGACACTTCATTATCAAAATATGTTGTCACATGATACTGCAATAGGTCTACTAAATCCTGAACTATCAAAGGTGGAGTTCCTGCTTCTTTGCTCTCTTTTAGTCTCTGATTCACCCTTATTATATCGACCAATTTGTGCGTCAAGTCATCTTCAGATCTGATACCAGTTTCGAGAATTATTGAAGGTCTAACTGTTACTGGAGGTACTGGCAGCACTTGGAGGACAAACCATTCAGGTCTAGCAGTCTTTGGGTCATATCCCAGCAACATAAGATCTTCATCTGGAATATGCATCAATCGCTCACGAATAGTAATAGGTAGGAGACGGTTTTCACCAATATCTGTTTTTTCTACGAATATTGTAGGCTTAGTAAAGACCAATTCATACTGTTCCTTTTGACAATGTGGGCAAATTTTTACTTTCTTAGCTTTCTCAATTATTTCATCTTTGATATTCTCGAGAGTGATAACAGCATACGCCGCCTTCGTCTCCCTGATCAGTTTGTACTTATCCAATTCTTCCTTAGCGAGTTTGATTCTGTTGCATGATCTACAGGTAATGAGTAATAGCTTGTGAATATCATCGACAAATGCTATATGTAATACTGGTTCTGCCAATTCAATATGTCCAAAGTGTCCGGGACAATTTGCAGAGGTATTACCACAAGTTCCACATTTTTGACCTGGTTCCAAAGTTCCCAGTCGATTGTCCATTAAACCTCCTTGAACGGGCATTCCATCCTCATCGTATGTCTCTGGCGCCGTAACTTCGGCGACGCTAAATTTTCGAACTTCTACAGGTGACCAAACGCTGAATCTAATCCCGCCCAGAATTTTCATACTATCTTCCAATTTCTTTTCCTCTAAACTTTATCCCTTGCCAGCAATCGAGGAGCTATGTTCAAACTCATCATTTCCTGCAACAGAAGTTTAAAAGCATATGCAATAACCACAGAAGAGATCTTGGCTTTTTCTCCACAAACTCTGCAAATGTATCTCCTTTGCTTAACATCATAATACGACAGTAATCCGCACCTCTCACATATGTTAACTTCAGCCTTATCTGACTCCTCAAGAAGTCTATCCTTGAGCATCATCGACGCACCATAAGCGATAAGACAATCTCTTTCCATCTCCCCAAATCTCAGGCCTCCACCACGTGCACGTCCCTCAGTAGGTTGTTTCGTCAGCATCTGTACCTGCCCTCGTGCCCTGCTATGTATTTTGTCTGCTACCATGTGATGAAGTTTTTGATAGTATACTACACCGACGTACACATCAGCTGGGAATTTCTTTCCAGTTCTCCCATCATACATCGTTTCCTTTCCAGTGTACTTGAAATCATATTTTTCAAGTGTGGCCTTGAGACTATCGAATTTTTCTCCCACAAACGCAGAACCATCAACTGGTTGACCACGGAGTGATGCAGCTTTACCAGCTAGTGATTCCATAAATTGTCCTACAGTCATCCTTGATGGAAACGCATGAGGATTGATCATTATATCAGGAACTATCCCCTCTTCCGTATAAGGCAGGTCTTCTTGAGATACAAGCATTCCCACGACACCTTTTTGACCATGCCGAGACGCAAATTTGTCACCAATCTCGGGAATACGCATATCGCGTACTCTTATTTTATACATCTTGCCACCTTCTACCGATTGTGTCATGACAACTGAATCCACAACACCGTTTTCTGAAGGTCTTACGCCTACAGATGTATCTCTACGGTAAGGACCCTTAACTTCAAATTCCTTGTATTCTTCCATGAATCGCGGCGGAGAAGTTCTACCAATAAGTATATCACCACCATTCACGATCGCCTCATGCATTATTGCACCGTCTTGTTCCAATAACCTGTACGCCTTTTCACCCCTATAGCCCCTAATATTTGCATCAGGCGACGGGAGTTCAAATGTGTCCTTCATTCCGCCGGGATATTGCTTTGCTTCTGCTTCGTAAACTCTATAAAAGAAAGTCCTCCCCAAGCCTCTGTCAACGGCAGACTTGTTGAAAACGACAGCGTCCTCGATGTTGTATCCTTCATATGGTAATACTGCGACTACACAATTCTGACCTGTTGGACGGTCGTCCAATCCTAATAGGTTTATGGCTTTGGTGGAGACAGCAGGTGTCTGCGGGTATAGCATAAAATGCTGTCTTACATAAGTACTTGCATTCATCAATGGGGTGGAAAAGCCTAAGCTTTGTTTTGCCATTGCGCTTTCGTAAGTGTTTCTGGGAGATTGATTATGTTCTGGATACGGAATTATGGAGGCGCCCACACCTAAAATGGAAGAAGGAAATATCTCAACATGAGTATGCTCAGCTTGCAAAGACGGAATATCTAGAGATATAAAGCAATTCTCTTCTTCATTCGCATCTATCAATTCAATCATTCCCATGTATAACAAATCATTCCATGACAAGAACTTTTTATGGATCTTCTCTCCGACTTCCACTGACAGAATGGGCTTGCCTTCCTTGACGATGGCCAAAGGTCTCATGACTCGACCAGCGTTGCAACTGATGTGCAATCTCTTTGTAGCGCTTTCGTTCCTCGGTGAGGACAGAAAAATTCCGATATGCGGATGTATCTTTCCAGATCTGCGCATAGTCCTTAAAGTGTTTGTAAGATACGATCCGTCCTCCGAATAACCAATAAGCCTTCCGTCTACAAATACTCTAGTACCACTTCTCTTTACAACATCGGTGGCCTCATCCACATGATGAACACCTAACTCAAATAGCTTTTCGACTAACTCGGCTGCTGACACGCTCACAGATATAACAGCGGATAAAGCGAGGTTCTTTACAAGCCCACAATTAGACCCTTCTGGTGTTTCAGCTGGACATATTCGTCCGAAGTGGGTAGAATGAAGATCTCTTGCTTCAAAATTTGGTTGGCTTCTACTCAGTGGAGACTGTATTCTTCTGAGATGACTTATTGTAGACATATAATTAGTCCGATCAAGAAGCTGCGTTACACCTACTCTTCCTCTGCCCCAATTCCCGGTGGCAATAGCATTGTTTAACTTGTCTGATATTATGCCGGGCCTAACTGCAGCAGCTACAGCATTGATTCCTCGCTTTTGACCCGAACGCTCTAATTGATATTTCATATCTCTGACTAAATTTCTAAATGCGGTTCTAAATAGATCAGCAAGCATTTGACCTGCAAATTTTATAACCTTGTTTCCGTAATGATCTTTATCGTCAGCATTAATTAATCCAAGGCGGAGTTCGATTAATTTAGAGGATGCCTCGCCCAGGAACAATGCTTTCTCGTGTCTATTCTCAGGATTTTTGCCAAGATGAGGGAGAAGTCCCCAATCTAAAAGAGTTTCAGCCCTTTTTATTTGAAACTCTTCAAGCATTCCTGGCGCAATCCTTTTACTTATGTAGACGATTGCATCTCTACTTGTGACTATCTCACCTGCTTTTTCAAACGATGGCTCTAATTCGTCTTGGATCACCGCTAACAGGGATACTGCGTTAGCAATGTCCTTGTCAGATTCTAGACCCAATGCCCTTATTAGCGTAATAAGTGGGATGTCCACCGGAGAACCAGGTATCTTCGCTACCACAGACCCATCTGGACGCATTATAAGTTCCAATTTTGCTCTATAACCTACAATTGACGAGTAAACTTTTGCTTTGAATAGGGTGTTGCCAGAAGTTTCCTCCGTGTCAACAATAATTTTGTTATATGATAAATCCTCTAGCCCTACAATCACCCTCTCTGAACCATTAATCACAAAGTATCCGCCCGGATCCTTGGGATCTTCTCCTAACTCAATTAACTTTGTCTCAGGCAGGTTATGTAATATACAGGCATTTGACTTTACCATTACTGGCATATCTCCAATATGAATAAATCTTGATTCCAAAACCTTTCCATCCTCGACTATGCTACATTCTAGCATAACAGGTGAGGCATATGTGAGATTCCTAAGTCTGCCTTCTACAGGTGCTACGTGTGTAATAGAACCGTCCAATTCCATAATTCGCGGTTGTTGCAATTTTATTTTTCCGAGCTTAATTTTGTACGGATATTCCGCAGTCTCGATTTCAATTTCCGCCACTTCATCTATAATGCTTTGAAGACCACGCTCCATGAATTCATTATATGAATTGAGATGTTGTCTTGCGACACCTTCTCGACGGAGAATATCATGGATTATTGACCACATATCAGGCAAAGTTTCAGACATCCCTTAACTATCCCTCTACAACGTACCTGTAATATACACTTTCACCCGACGTAGGTGACTTTCTGGTAATCTTTATTATGTCCCCAGGCCTCACGTCAATACCTTCCAGACCCTTATCATCGATTAGTATATAGGGTAATTGACTAGGTTTTGCGTTATACTTTTTTAGAATTCCTTCAGCTTCCACGTGACTTAATATTTCATGCTTTGGTTGATAAATGTGATTTGCTATTATCACTTTTTTGTCTTCAACCGACATGTTCAATCTTCTCCAGAAAGTTATAATAAAAATAAGTCATCTCTGGATTCTATTTTCATTCGCGAATATATTCCTTTTACTACTTGCTCTTTTGCTCTCAATCACATACAAATTAGAGGATTGATTATTCGTTCTTTCCAGGATTATCAAAGGCCTTCGGAGGGATTTGAACCCTCCTCAAGCGGTATCTGTCAACAGAATATGCTTCCGTAGCCCACAGCCGCCTATACTGACCAGGCTATACTACGAAGGCCTCTGGTTTGTGTTCTCAGGTTCATTATATAATTGTTAGAAGGTATCCACACTTTTGACTGCTCATGATAAAAATTTGTATGCACCGTTCCATACAAATGAAAACCGGAAATATCTGACCACTTTATCCCAATCATAGATGAAATTATCTTCGTTTTGCATTCTCGTGAATCAAGGCGATGGGACATACTGTTTGAGCTGATATCTTATAATTATGGCGTGACGTGAACGTACTTTCATATTTTCACGTTGCCGTTTCGAGGACTCTATGCATGGGCTCATCACTGGTAACTAAAACTTCTATTGTTTTTCGAATGAAAATTAACAATTTTTTTTGTTTACACTAAGCAATCTAGTGGTTTTGGTATTTCATTTGAATGTTCAAACTCAAAAGTTTAAATGCAATTTAAATTATCGACTTTTATGAGCTGTTCTGACGAATATGTTTCTCATACTTACTCAAACAATCTCGTACAAATATCACCTTTGGCTCAAGCAAAATTAAAAAAAGCAAAGTATGGTGTATCCAATCATTCTGCGGTTGAACTTTGTCATTGGACAAAAAAATCCTTTACAAATGAAGGCCAGTGCTACAAACACAAATTTTACGGAATTTCTACACATCGATGCATGGAAATGACACCAGCGGCACTAAACTGCGAGAATAGGTGCGTATATTGTTGGCGTCCGGCAGAGTTTTACGATACCCTAACTATGCCCGAAGACGTAGTAGACGAACCAGAGGTCATAATACAGAACCTTCTGCAGGAACGGAGAAAGTTGATAATAGGTTATTTAGGCAATAAGAAAGCTGACATCAGTAAGGTCCATGAGTCCCTTCTTCCAGAACACTATGCAATTTCTCTTTCAGGTGAGCCTACGATGTACCCAAAATTGCCTCAGTTAATAAGGTATCTTATGACACAAGAGAATACCAAATCAATCTTTCTTGTTACCAACGGACAAGAGCCTGAAATGCTTTATAGACTTTCCAACGAAAATGCATTGCCCACACAAATTTATTTATCAAGCAATGCTTCCAATAAGAGAATGTTTTATAAAATAAATAGGCCACGATATAAGGATGCTTGGGAGCGGTGGCACAAAAGCCTTCAATTCTTGTCCCAGGTTACTACCCGCACGGTCATGAGAATGACGTTGATTAGAGGTTATAACGATACATTACAATTTCTCCCTGAATTTGCAAAAAAAATTTGTTCTGGCAATCCTCATTTCATAGAACTAAAATCTTACATGCATGTGGGCATGTCTACAAAGCGCCTAGAAGCATCACAAATGTTAGATATGGAAGAAATACGACAATATGCGAATGCATTAAGTGGTTTGTTACCCGAGTTCACCATTATGGATGAAAGCGAAATATCTCGAATAGTAGTCCTACAGAACCAGCACAGATTCGTAGACAGATGGATACAAGGATACGAAAAAAAGTTGAATGTTAGGTCTTTTCAAAGCGTAGAATAACATATTTCAATAGTGTCATGAACTCAGCTTGAAGATAATTTGATGCCTAGATTTAGACGGGTTGAACGGCTATTGCTCAGATAATGTTTGATGCACCCACGAGAGATTCGAATAATTTTGACAGTCAGTGTAACCCCATAGAATACACCATTTCCTCATCCTAGTAGATCTAAGGCAGAAAGTGTGAGTAGCATCAAAGGCATGAAGTACATCCTCTTGAGTAGTTTTAGATGGGTTGACGTGCCCAAATCGTTACCAAGCAGTATTTATGGGACCTAGGAATGTGCGTGAAAGTAGAAGGCTAATTCACGTTTTTAATAAAATAGGAATAAAGAACAACAAAGGAAAAAGCAAAAAACCAGAACGTATCTTGGTTGATACCTGTTATCATACGTCTCTAGAATGATATATCTCTACAACTTGTGTTTTGGAGGCCAATTAATTGAAACGAGGAATGCAAAACTAAAGCATGGCAAACTCCATATATTTTGTACCACAGTTATAACAAAGTTGGATAGTGCAGAAAAAATCTTTTTTGGATAGTTCCTGAACCTTAGACACACTCACACAAGATAATTCAAGTAATGAAAGACCAGCATCAGTCTACATCGGGTTGGACAACTCTACATACAATACTAATGAAATTCAAATGAGTTCGGT
>JBAWET010000240.1:0-3893 GCA_049591355.1 Nitrososphaeraceae archaeon | reverse complement strand
GCATACCACCGTTATTGGCTTGCTGCAAAGAAGCATGTACAAGGTCATTTAACAAGTTCTTGGAAGAATTCGGAAGCAACGATGAAATTATGGATTGAAGTTTTGTTCCAAAAATATTTTTACCAATAAGCGATCGATTATCTGCGTGAAGTATTATACCATTATTATCCAGTAAACTTACGGTACTATTAAATTGTGGCAGTAACTGACTTTTGAGAATATTGGCTGTTGCGGTATCATTTACTGCTGCGACGACTATGCCTTTAAAATTATTTGGATTTGTTCCGTTATTCACTTTATTGTGGGCATCGTATCCTGAACCCACCTTACTAAGTATAGGATATGATATATACAATCGAGGCACATTGTCATTTGATTCTATTAGGCTACTATAATATGGCGTATGAGTAGCCCTAGGTGCAGTAAAGTAGGGTCTATAGCTTAAATCAAATCCCTTGTATTTTTGGTATGTTGTAGCATTTATGTTGCTAATCCATACTATTTTGCCATTTTGATCCAGCCACATATAGAAATCTGTTAAATCACTTGTATGATTTTGTATATCATTTATCATGAGTTGAGCTATTTGAGATTCATTATTCTGTAGAGCAGGAGCATCGGTCAGTGTCTGCAGAAGAACAGCTGTAGTCTGCAAGCGGTTTGTAAGTATCTGTGAAAGATCATGTACTGCAATTTTGGCATTAGATCTTATCTCCTGGGATGCAATATCTACGATATCATTAGAGGTGGAAGTAGAAAATTGATAGGAGATAACCGATAATATGACTGCGAGAGCTGCAATGGCAGTCAATAAGATAATGCTACGCTTAGATATAGCAGACTGGAACACGCCTAGGTAGTAATATGAGAACTCTTATTGTAAAGTTTTTGCTTATTTTCACTTAGATTTCCCCTTATTTTAACATGAACTGGATCTCTAACTAGATCCAGCCAAACTCATTTAGCATCACAAGGTGCTATTGACCTTGAAAACATTTGTCAGAACAGAACATGACAAGCAGTTTTCATCCAGACAAGGAGGCTCTTTCTAATGGAATAATAGTTCCAAGAACATCAAACACCAACCAGTTTTAGTTTGTTTTACATGATTGTTATCATATTGGCATTACTGATATTGCTTTGTCTACTAAGAGTTTTAAATACCGTTCTCCCAAATTTTGTTTTTCATTCTGTACTCCATCTTTAAATGATTCTAGTTCATCCTGTACCTTTGTTTTCTCTTTATTATTTCTCATCAGAAATTCCTCTGTCAACACCTTCAAAGTATCTTCCATTCCTTTTATAATGAGGTTATTTATCGATTGTTCAGAGTAATCACACCACTTAAAGGAAATTTCGTCGTCATCAGGTGTTCTTTCAATTCGGGTTATATCGATATCAAATATGGTTCCAATTAGCTGGCTATATTTTCTAGGTTTCCCATCTCTTTCTCTGCTCTGGGGTGTATACATATTCAGTATATTGGATAAATCAGTCTGTAAATTATTTTTTATAGCTAATGTTTGAAGTTCCTCAACCAAGCTCTTGAAGTCCGATATCAGATGCGTCACCTTTTCCTCATAGAATGTCTTATCTTGATAAATAAGGTCATTCTTACGGTTGATTACCCCATCATGGTCTGTAGCTAGCTTATAGTGTTTAACAGAAGGCCAAACATCCACAATGTAAATCTTTAATGGTGAAAGTGAAGCTTTTTCTTTTTTAGAATCTTGGTGGGCTTGAATCACCTCCCTCAGAGGCGTATTACTCAATATCCCACCATCCCAAAATTTCCGATAAGTAGAATCGCTGGCGTTCATTGCTTCAAATTCTCTTTCTGACTCAGATTTGTTATAATTATAGTCATGGGGTACCAACGCATAATCGTAATGAACTGGTACTGAGGCACTCGCCATAACATGTTCGGGCATCAGTCCCTTATTGAATACCATATGAACATGCTTGTTTCCTTCTTTGTCATAGGCAAAGTCAACTCCATATGAATGGCTGTCAAATGTAACTTGCTCTCCCTGCTTGACATCAACAGCTACCATAAGTAGCCGCGGGTCACCAGGTGACGTGTGAATGGGAAATACCGCATGGCCTTTGATACTTTCTTTGAGCTCATGGTTATTATATCGATACCATTCGTTAGTTACCGGCCAGAAGTTGTCGAAGAACCTGTCGTCAGTTTCTTTTGTATCGACTGAAAAGACACGGGTCGCTCCGCTGTACAGAAATTCTTTTGCTGAATAATATCTTCTTGCAGCCTCTCCTGTTGCCTTATTTCCTGTATTTGTCTTATTCCACACCGAAACCCAGTCTCCTTCATCCCTGAAGAAAGGCCAAGAATAACTGAAAAATGGTCGCCATTTGGTAAAATCTGGAGACGAAGAAGTATCATACCAAAAATCTAGAAGCTTTTTTACAGTCCCCTCCCATCTCCGTAATTTACCATTATTCTTATTGTGAATAACATGACTGACAATTATACAGGCGTTAATAGCCCCAGCAGAGGTTCCTGCAACTACGTCGAACACATTTTCATTCTCGACAATATCTTTTTTCACCCAATGATAAAGAACAGCGTACACACCGGCTGCGTACGCACCTATAGCTCCTCCACCCTGAAATATCACAGCCCTATGAACATCTTTACTAGAAATTCCGGCGAGCTCTTGTTTCATTTGCCTGACAACTTTGGACATGCCTGTGTATCTAGAAATAATAGATAAAATAGGTATCTCAAATCTGCAGATTAGAAATAAATGAAAATGATTAATTATTCATTGCCGACTATAGTAATAATTATCTATTTTAACACAAGAAAGGTCTCCAGTTGCGGTTGTTACTGGAGGTTCTAGCGGAATAGGTCTTGAAGCATTCCTCTTACTTGCCAGAAATGAATTCCGCACATATGCAACTGTACATAATCTACATGGAGCTCAACAACTTCTTGATATTATCAAAAAAGAAAAAGAAAATGAAATGCCATTGACAATCTATGGGGAAAGACCAGCCACGGAGCATTATAAAATTTTCTCAACTTATAATTAAGTCGGATGTCACTATGCGCTAGTATCTTGTTACTTGAATTAACTCTGCCGCTCCAGCGAGTTAACAGTGCGATTAAAATTACAGATATGATTATACTATTTACATGACTGCAAACGAGGACTTGGAAGAAAAGAAATTGTTAGGCTCCGGTGGTTATGCATTTGCAAAACTGACAGAGCAAGAAGAACTTAGAGCTAATCTTGGAGTCCCCCAAATTTTTCTCGCAAACGTGGGAAGATTAAGTGAAAACAGGTTTTCAATGTATTATTGCAATAAATGTGGATCCGAGCATTCTGGTTCTCCATTGATAAGTTACGAAAATCCTAATGAGGAATTAGGGGAAGGTGTCATTCTTATTGAAAAAGGAGAATACAAATGTAAGGTGTGTAATAACGTCATAGCACTCTACCGTAAATTCAACAAATAGAAATTACAGTTGCAAAATTTCGATTAACAGTTCAATTTAAGTATAGCAAGTGTTAATAGACGTATAAGTGAGTAGGCCAAGGGCGGAGCACATTGATTACAGTCAGGCTAATTTTGATTCAGAACATGACCTTACGCTCCAAGAAATATGTCCTATTTGGTACAGCAAATTAAGAAACGGATTGGATGAGAAGGACAGGTCAATTCTTTCTAGAGATTCTAAATATTGTTTTGTGGGTGAGGCATGGGGATTTACCGGCAAGCAGGCTGGCTACTACATAGCTCCTTTGATTCCTTTTATCGGGTGCTGGACTTGTATAAAATATGGCAAACGATTTGGCAAAATTTCAAAGGATAATGACTCTAATATTAACAATTTTGAACAGTTAATCTCTGAATTTTTGACACAT
>JBAWET010000239.1:0-9784 GCA_049591355.1 Nitrososphaeraceae archaeon | reverse complement strand
CTTATATCAATCTCAATTTTCATATGTATATTCTACGAAAATATTGTGATCGTCATTTGATTAAGTTATGATTCCAGCAGAGGACTTAAACATAAATACACTTACACATTTCTTGCGGATTGTGAGTCGCCAAAGGCTCTTTTGCATCACTCCGAGAAGCGTTGTTCATGAATGCGAAATTCCCGTCCAATGAGACCTTGACAATCTGGAAAGACTCTACATAAGATACATCTGAGCCCAATCTACTTTGAAGTGCTCTATACTGTGCCAGACCCCTGATGGCCTTTGATTCTAAAAACATCTTGTGACTCTGTGATTGAAATAGACTCAGCAATTCAAGTTTTGCATCCATAGAGTCCGATATATCGTAGTAAATGTGAGGATCAAAACCTTTTGTGAGAGGCATTTCGTATGATAACATACTTGAGACATTTCTTCCGGCTTCTATGCTGGCTTCAGCCACCACTCGATGGTCATGATGAGTGTCAGTCATTGGATGTGTAATTACTAAGTCAGGCTTACACAGGGAGACACATGACTCGATATGATTGATTAAATCGCTCGTAAGAGATAATTGGGTGTCAGGAAATCTGTCGATGTAAAGCCCTTTGGCGCCGATGTATCTCGCAGTTCTTCTCAACTCTGCTGCTCTTTGTTGAGGATCTCCTGCTTTTTCACCCTGAGTTATATTGTATAAATAAACAGAATGACCGTTCCTAACCGCTTTAATCAACATACCACCACACCCAATTTCAATATCGTCTGGATGTGCACCTATTGCCAAAATATTCATACTTATAATTGATGAAAAAAAGATACTAATAGTTACCAGGGAAGCCAGTGATTAATTATTGAAATAACAGTGAATGTCCTTCGTATTCGTATTATGTGGCAAGAATTCCATGGCTTTCCCTTAATAGGCAATAACTAAAATGTAGTGCTGTTAATGGGCACTATGAATTTTAATTCCGTCTCGAAAAAACCTTAATTGTTTCATATTATTCGAATTGATGTAATAAATTATTACTGTCAGTCCTCCTCATACTTGCTATCATACTCTTGTCTGATTCGCGGGTTATTGTCGGTCAAACCTCCTAATCAATTGATAAAGAGTTTTACTATACATGGTAATGGAGTTTCAGTGGATCTTCTGAGTTTAGAATGATTTAACTAAAAATTAGGTCACTTGTGGAGGTGAAAGGAATCTGCAGAAGCACCGAAGCATAATTGTATTAGGATTACTTACTTATTTCCAGAGCGGATCGTCCTATTTCATCGCAAAACATTATTAACATATGCAACAATAAATCGTACGTTGTATGGCAAGATAATACACACGGAACCAATCATATCATGTTCACCAGAAAGTTAAAATTAATAATTTTGTCTCAATATCTTGATTAGCAACCCGGTATGAGCGAATTGGTTTTGTAGCTGCCTTATATGAGATTTAAAGTTATATGCAAAGAGTAAGGGCGTCTCCCACAATTGCCAAATCAAGAATTCAGTCAATCTATTCCTCTGATATTATTCCCTCCCCTTTCATTAAATTATCCGGCTCCACTTGCTGATACTACGCACTAGAAAGATAATCACTATATGTCCCAATCACTAATATCATTGAATTCGTTGAATGGGTATTCGCTAATAAATACATCAGTCTGGGCAAGTTCTGCGTTACCCCGCGTAACTATACATTTGGGACTTCTGAATGGTCATGGTGAATCAAGAGGCCAACCAACCATTTCCAGGAGAAGCGAATCTAATGTCTGAACGGCCGACTGGAGTGAAATCGGAACAAGTTACCACCGATGGAGCTGAGTGACTTGCTAATCCTACAATGGAATTCAAAATGTGGATTACAATCAGATCTGAACATCATCCCTATCCATTTTTGTACCATAATCCAGTAAAACCAGACTCGATTACTGTCGAAAAGTCCTACGATGGTAACGTGTACAGAAGATGCGTACATAGAACAGCAGACGTGCACGTGCGATTGTACCTTGCTGTACCTGTATGTACGGTTATTGTTTATATATTGGAGACTTGTTTGTTGTTTTAGTTCACTTTGAGTTCATGTAGCTATAGAGTAGACTTTCAATTCAAAAAATGAGGTGTAGATCATGTTGAAATACAAAACCTTGGAAGCCTATTTATCAACAAGACTGGTTCTGTCAATAATAGTTGTTATAGTGACAATAACGATAGTTGGAAATCAATCAAAACTTTCTATTCCAAATTCATTTGCTGCAATTTTAGCTGACTCTAGTAATGTTAGTAACAGTGACGGCATGACTAAATTACCCCACATAATGGATGGTAATCTTACTGTACAAGTAGTAGCTGATGGTTTGAATATGCCTACAACAATGGCTTTTCTTGGAAAGGATGATTTCTTGATTCTACAAAAAAATGGCAGCCTGGTTAGAATAGTCGATGGAATATTATCAAATAAAACTCGGCTAGAGATCCCGGTTGCTAAAGGATTCTATCAAGGACTACTTGGAATAGCTGTAACAAATAAGAGTAGTCTCTACAATAATACTTACGTATTCCTGTACTACACAGAAGTAACCAATAATAATACTGACTCAAATGAAACGTCAACTAAGGGTAATCCGCATATTCTCGGAAATAGAGTATATCGTTATGATTTCGTAGATGACAAACTAGTTAATCCAAAGCTTCTTTTGGATCTACCTGCGGATTCTATCGAAAATCTCGGGGGATACATAACCATAGGTCCAGATAACAATCTTTATGTCGTGATAGGTGAAGTAGCTAGTGAATTCGATGAAACTGCTGTCCAGACACTGACTCAGAACTATGTGAATAGTTCTATTGTGGATGGCAGAGCAGGAATCCTGAGAGTAACCCTAGATGGTGATCCAGTGTTAGAAGACAAGGGTCATGGAATATTGGGAGATTCGAGTCCTTTGAACCTGTACTATGCTTATGGAATACACAACGGCTTTGGAATGGACTTTGACCCTATCACAGGGAGATTATGGGACACAGAAACCGGTCATTGGATTAATGATGAAATAAACATTGTAAGACTTGGTTTCAACAGTGGGTATGGAATAATACAAGGACTTGGTGTTTATTTTCCGGCTGCTCCCTTTGCACTTGTGAATTTCAATGGAAGTGGAAGTTACAATGATCCAGAATTCGTATGGACAAAAAAGGTAGTGCCAACAGGTCTAAAATTTCTTATATCAGAAAAGTTGGGATCTCAATACCATAATGACATATTCGTAGGAACCTTTTTAGACGGAAGGTTATATCATTTTGACCTCAGCGCTGACCGTTACCATTTAGCTTTACCTTCAGAATTGAGTTCGAGGGTATTACAAAATTGGAGTTCATTGGGCTATGAAGATATAGTCTTTGGAACAGGATTTGGAGGCATTAGCAGTATGAATATAGGACCAGATGGGTTATTGTATGTGGTTTCAGTCGAACATGGTAAAGTCTATAAGATAATGCCTCGATAACTATACTCCAGTGTAGCTAATCACGCCTTATTGTAATTACCTACCATGATAAGGGGAATAGAAAGTCCTTGTCAATGTTTATTTATTAAAAATAGACTGAGAAAGTAGAAATTTTAAAGACCCATATGAAAAATCAGATCAGTCCCTTCCGGCCCATTTTTCGCAAATAGTGCATTTAAGAGTGTCAGCGAATTTATGAAAAATACTGGCCTGCGGAAAGACACACGAACAATACTTTGAAGACAAATCTTGTCTTTGCTGAATTACTTTAAGCTAACATTTCATTTCATGATATAAATAAGAGAGATCAAATTATTTCCTTCTTAGACAGCAAGATCAAAAAAAGTATTGAAGAAGACCCGGATAAGAAATGGATTACAACTTGAAACGAACTCAAAAGTGGTTCCGTTTCAATGTGACTTGTCCAACGATGTTGTAAATTAATTGTCCTTCAATAAATCATATTTTTGACCAAATGCATAAAGAGCCTGATTGAACGCTTCCATAGGTGGATTTACCAATCCGGCTCCAATATAACCAATTCCAGGCTTTCTGTGAGCTACCGCTGTATCGATGATTGGGAGAATCCCTGTCCTTACTACCTTTCTCAAATCAATACCTGTCGCAGTTCCTTGGAAGTTTAATATTGGAATCGTGAAGGAATCATTAGGACCGATTGTAATTTGCCTCATTTGCTTCGTATAACGAAGAGCATCTTCGGATGTTCCACCAATTAGTGACAGGATGGCAGGAGAATTGGCTAACGCAAAGCCCCCAACTCCAGCTGTTTCAGTGATCGCACTATCTCCAATGTCAGGATTTCCATCCTCCTTTCCATATCCTGGAAAATATACAGCATCGATCATGCCTGCCGGTCCTGTGAACCACTTGTTTCCAAGTCCGCTGACTTTTATACCAAAGTCAGTTCCATTTCTTGCCATGACTGTAACAAGCGTGCTGTATTCTATATTAGTAGCAGCTTGGGTCATTGTTTTGCATGCACCCATGCTTAAACAAAGAAAGAAGATCTCATTTTCGGAAAGATATCTGGCCACTTTAGATATTTCCTTCTTGTCTGCCACCTCAAGCAAGAAAGGCATCACTATGCTTTCGAATAATACAGTGCCGGCAGCAGGCCGATTGTGAAGTTCATCCCCCATATGTAAAGCCCTTGCCATGATTGCCTTTAAATCGATCCCATCACTTAGTCTGACTGCTTTAGCAAGGGATGGTGCCAAAATGTCAGTCCAAAATCTGAGAACCTCGATTGCGCTTTTATCAAACGCTCCAAACTGAACCTTATTTTCAACCAATCTGGCATAGCAGGTGTTCCCATATTTACGATCTTTTACAACGAAAACTGGCATTGAAGAAGAGATAACGCCAGCCATTGGTCCCACTGCATCGTATTCATGATTGGGAGAAAACTCTATTTCTCCACGCCGTATGGACAGTACTGCTTCATCCCAATCCCCAGCTAAACCTTCATAAATCATCGTGGCAACTATTGCTCCTTTCAGCGGACCACACATTCTCTCCCATTTTATTGGTGGGCCTGCATGTGAAATCGAATTTTTCTTCATATTCTTTAAAACTTCCATTGCCGGTTTGATATCGACAAGAAATGGTCTAGAAGTCCCCATCTTTTCTATGGCCGATTTGTTAGCCTTCTCTATGTTGCTTTTAATCTGCCTAGCCGTTTTTTTCCACACTCCCCTTAAATAGAATCATGATGATATTGATCATGGTAATATGTGAGTTCCAGTAGAGCCAGCCACAGCATCGGTGAGCTTGTCAAGGTGTGCTATTATTGATTCCTTACCACCGTTTTTAATGAATGAAGTTGCAGCTTTAACTTTTGGTGCCATGCTTCCCTCACCAAACAAGTTTTTATCGAAGCCCTCCAGATCCTTCATCCTGATAGTAGTAATCAGCTTTTGATCTGCCTTTCCATAATTTTCGTAAACTCCATCTATATTAGTTAGAATTACTAGCTTCGTAGCACCGATAAGAGTAGCCAAGCGCGCCGTCGCCAAGTCTTTATCAATCACAGCATTGACTCCAATTTTCGAGCCATTTTTTTCTATAACTGGTATGCCACCCCCTCCGCATGCGATAACAAGAAAACCTGCTTGAATTAGAGATTCGATTGCTTTATGCTCTACTATTAATAGCGGGTCGGGGGACGGAACAGCAAGTCTATAACCGTTTCCAGCACGAACTTTCTTGATCATGAAATAGTTGCTATCTTTTACCAATGTATCCATCCATTCCTGCTCTTCCCATTCATGAAAAACCCTCCCTACTGGCTTGCTAGGATTTTGAAAAGCAGGATCGTTTTCATTGACTAGCACCCTGGTAAGGACAGTAGTTACTTGCATCTCCATGCCCTTTTTATCGATCTCATCTTGCAAGGTCTGTTCGATCATATAACCAATTACTCCCTGCGTTTCTGCGTTACAGGCGTGCAACGGTAATGCAGGATAGATACCATTTGCCAATCTGTGTCTCAATAGACTGGCACCCACCTGGGGCCCGTTACCATGTGTCAAAACTATCTTGTATCCTTTCCTGAGTAGATCCACAATTTGTCCAGATACTCCCCTAATGTGGTCGCATTGCTGTTCAAATGTTCCACTTTCATTTTCTCGCATTAAGGCATTTCCTCCAAGAGCAACTACAATAACGTCTGGGTTTACGCGAGTCAAAGTCTATTTGATGTGCCACAAATATTTAAGCATGTTTAACGAATGTTTGCAACTTTTTCATAATTCATGAAATTAGAAAACTCTGACATGTACTGCTAAAACAAAACAAGCCAATTGAAACCGAGCCAGAACCCAATCAAGCACGAATATCAATTTAAATTCATTCATTCATTCATTCATTCATTATGTTCATGACGGTAATTCAAGTTTATGTAATGAGCTTGTTCCAAAATTTCTATCAATTAGAGTGTAAAGAGCGCATGTCATTCCTGTTACAAGATCGATACCAGAAGTATGTCCACGAGAGCTGAGTGGAACCATCTTTTTCGAGTATTCGTTTGCTCTTCCAAGAGCCACCGAGTTTACCATCGACTGGATTTCTTCATCGCAAATGCATTCTTGACTATACTCCATTAATTTATAGCTCGTCCATGATGTCATTGTCGAATACTCTCCAGGCAAAATTATTCTTTCAAATTCTAGGCACTTTGCACACCAATTGAACATCATTAGAAATCCTGAAATAAAATCATCTCCAGCAGGAGTATACCCTGGCCCTCTACCACATAGTTTGCCTAGAGTTCGGGCCATAAAAGTTGCAAATGCTGCATCATTGTCAGTTTTTTTACTGTTACTATTTATAGCCCGTATTTGTTCTGGAAGCAACCCCCTTGTAGTAATGTCTGGGGAAAGTAGACAGCCTGGCCTTGCCAGTTTGATCATTGAAGGAAAAATGGAATCAGACTTATCACGAAATTTCGATAAAGATCTCAGTGTTACGAATTCCAGATTGTTCTCAAATAACTTTGATTTTCTTACTCCTATTGTTACATTATTATCTATCATAATTTGGTCGCGACGTTCTCTTATAATAGAACCAAATTTCATGAATTTCTTAAAACTATGTGTAGCACGGTCTTGAATAGCGTTTAAGGTGATAGGTGAACGTACTATATTGTTCGTAATTACGAATAGCCGATTGTCTACAGTCTTGATATTCGCTGATCTATCAAAGACGCTTATCACCTGCCCTCTTATTCTGTTCTGACCAGTCAAGATATGTTCAGCAAAAAGGCTTCCTATCCAATTCCACTCAAAAATATTCTTTTTTATCTTAGGATTGCTAGTTTTGTAATCTGATAAATAAGATTACCCCTACAAAATTTTGGAAAGTATGAGTTCCAACTTGGGATCCAATTTAGGTCTAGGTTTCCAGTCAACTTGAACTGCTGTTACGTTCTGAGTAAGAAGAGAGTGATAGAATAAATCAAGTCCGATATTTATCACCTGTAATTCCGTATTCAGTAAATTTCTCCCTTTAGCCAATCAACCCATTCTCTCCATGAAACAACGAGAATAAATCCTACCGAGATCATGTTTCCCTCTAGATATTATTTGCGCGGAGGCAATCGCTGCCAAGGCATTGGTTGGGAAGACTAATGCTCCAGCATTTTCTAGTTTCCTAATGCTTTCATCGTATCCTTGGGGATCTCTCTTCGTGCCACAAACATGAGTAACAATGCTCAAATACCTACCACTCTTTCTTGCAGTTGCTTTCACTTGCGCGATTTCATTCAACACTGCTCCGACTGGATCTGGATTGGAACCATATCCCAATACAAAATCCATCAAGATGACACCCACTTCAGGATCTTGTGATTCCTCGACCAATCTTAACCTTCTAATTGTTGGATCGATCATAGGGTGCGGACGCCCTTGAGTGAATTCTTCTTCTCCCAAGTCTAGAATAGAATGTTTTTTACTCTTTGAAGCGGAAGGCAACTTTTTTGTTCCTCCCGTAGGGGCATTAGAGTAGAGGTCCTTTAATACACCATTCAAAATTACTTGCGTTTCGTAGGCAAATGTTCCTCCAGTATATAAAGCTCTAATATACTTCTGTTGCTCTCCAAGTCTTCTCCATTCTTTTGCTACTGCATTTTGCAGAATTTCAGGTTTCATGTGAAGGAGGACCAATGATAGCTTGTACTGTTGATTGCTAGTCAGACTTGCAACTGCAAATACCGCAGAAGCAAGTGTATTCACCTGAACTATTTTGGATGATATTGAATTTGGCAGAGAGCCGTCATAGCCCGCACCTATGAAACCTAGCACGTACTTCTTCTTACCATGTTTTACTATGTAGTCGATTATCATGTTCTTGACGCGGAGAGATGGAGGTTTGGAAACTATTGCCATGATTTCAATATCTGGAAGTTCTTCCAACACCTTTAATGATTCCAACATCATTAACCCACCTATCTTCTCTTTAGGATCGTTTGCCCCCACACCAAGACCATATTTTACTCCAATATCGCACTGATCTAAGAGGCTAGAAACCTCTTGAAGACCAGTTCCTGCTGCCGCAATTATTCCTACAGGGCCTGGGCGCAAAACATTTGAAAATCCTATCCCCTTTCCATTTATAATGGAGGTTCCAGCGCCGGGACCTAAGACCAAGACCCCTTTTTTCGCTGCATACTTTTTTATTATTAACTCATCATCAAGAGGGACATGGTCACTGAAAATTTGCTGGTGGATCCCCTCGTTGCTTAGTTTTAGTGAGAGATCTTTCACATACTCACCTGGGATTGAGATTAATGCCAAATTGGCGTTAATAGACTTAGAGACCAGTACAGAATCCAAGTCAGTTGAGTTCGCAGAAAATGAGGTGTTTGTATCGGAACTTCCATCAGAATGAAGCAATTCTTCCAACTTTATAAGGGCAGAATCGATAGATCCTTTGTCCTCTGCCTTAATAGCTACGATCAGATCAGACTCGATCGCTTGGTTGATTTTTGAACCTGGAAAACCAAGTTTTACAAGTACCGCTTTATTGGTCTTTGTCCCCATAATCACAACTGCTTCCATAACACCGCTGCTGTGCCGTTTCATTATATCAGAGATTTTCAACAGATTAAGCGAATCTCTATAATAATTTGACTTTACCAGTACGTGAAAAATACCAGTACTTTGCAATATTCGTTACTCCTATTAGGTATTTGCAACACCTTCAAATATTTAAGAATACATGCTCATTAAATTGCAGCTACGGTAGTTTCACTTTATCCTGCGAAATGATAAAGAAAAATGCTCTTGACCAAGGAATTATTTTTTGTGATATATCATAAATATGAAAATCAGTTCCCACAAACTATAATACGATGGCATAAAGAAATAGGATAATGACCAGAGTCGATACGAAAGTGATTTCGCGTATACTCTTCGCGTTGATAGTTTCGGTAAGTTTGGTTGCGGGTTTTAGTTTGGCAAATCCGGCCCAAATACTCATGCCCAGTTGGGCTCAACAGAATAAGCCTCTCAAGGTTGCGTTAGTGACAGATGCCTTATTCAGCGATGGTGGATGGGGAGCATCTGCGTATAACGCGTCACAGGTTCTGAAAGACAAATACGGATTAGAGCTCACGACTCAGGAAAACATCGCGATACCCGACATCGAACCTACTCTAAGGGATGCCGCAGACGCCGGCGCCGACATTATCTTCGCTCATGGATTTGAATGGGGTGACCCCGCATTGAAAGTGGCTAAAGACTATCCAAATACTAAATTCGTTGTAT
>JBAWET010000238.1:0-7257 GCA_049591355.1 Nitrososphaeraceae archaeon | reverse complement strand
GAGTTCCTTCTGCCCTACGATGTGGTCCGCACCGCGAAGTCACCTGATGCAGTCTTGTTATCTTTCTTGCAGAGCACCCGCCAAATCTAGCGCTTATAATATTTTTAGCTAATTCAGAAAGAATTTTTTTTGATAGAAATTGAAAGTTTGTCCATAGTGTATGTCAAGTTTGTATTAGAGCTGTAATTGTTACTACATATATTCGAGGTCAAAAACTTTGTATTCTGATTTCCCGAATCTGTTTCATAATTATGTTTCATTGTGAAGCATCATTCATACAGATCAGATTTAGCATGATTGAAAATCAATCTTCCTACGAGTTCTTCCATTATGTAATTGAATTGTTTAATCGTACATCCATAAGGAAATGCAAGTTGGAAAAATATGCGATTCCGTTGGATGAACACCAGATATGCTCGAAAGGTGTTAATTTGGTATGGTAATATAAATACGCCATATTATTTCGGACTTCGGATCTTGCTATGATGGCAGAAGAGTCTAGAATTTTGACACAGACGCCAATAATACATATCGCTTCCTCTCATATCCTCTCCCTCTCTTTCGATAGTTCTTCCATTTAATAGTATAAAATAGACTAGAATTAAGCTCATGTCAAACTATAAAATGGTAGATGTAGAGAAATCTATCTCCATCCAGCACGAACAATTTACAAGATTCAAAACCGCTTATGATTACCTTAACAAAATTACATTTATGATTAATGGAATGAATATAGATCTACTCGTTGGTGATATTGTAAGCATTATGGGTATTTCAAGAGTGACAAATCTGATACTTACAAGAATATGCATTTCTTCTTTACTTCCAAAAAGGCATGGAGGATTATGCAAAAGAAACTTGAATTCAAACGTGTTTATCCTTGATGCGGGTAACAGCACAGATGTATATCAATTCGTAGATTTTATGAAGCAGTGTGGGTTGGATATCAAAAAGACATTACAAAAAATAATAGTTTCAAGAGTATTTACTATCTATCAGCTTATACATTTCTTAGTATGTGAATTATCCAAAATTATCCGTAAATACAATATCAATTTGGTAGTAATTCCAGATCTACTGGAAATGTTTATTCAAGATCCACAGCTACGTATGAAAGAAGCAAAATCTCTAATAAGGGAAATTGCAGCTGCCTTAAGAAAGATATCAGTCATGAATAATAACAATAATTATAACGTCCTCTTGTTAGCTTCACTTCCATCGAACAATGAATTATCTTCTACTATTCTTGATGTAACGCATAGAATATTCTTTTCGTTGTTTAACAAGGAGATTGAGATTACTGAAAATAATACAAACGATCGACTAAAATTGAGGATGCGTGAAAGATCAGATGATGATATTCATGATATTACCATCAAAAAACACTACTCTCTAAGTATGGAGGATCTCATAACAATTACAGGTAAGTAAATGGACAGGTAGGTAAGTGACCTATATGGGTAGAACTATCCCATCATTTAGAATAGCTGCCATGATGGAACAGTCGAAGTGGAGATCATTTCGTTATAATCTTGATAAAAAAGATAGGAAAATATTCGATGAGCTGTTTTCAATTTCACGTCTTTATAATAGTGCTTGCTCAAATTGCGCTAGACCAATGGTAATACAGTGTATTTTGATGTCAATTATATTTCATTATTATAAGCAGTTAATAGGATCAAGTAAAGATAACTATATTACAAAAAAGAAAGTATCAAACCAAAACTCGATGAACTAATCAATTTAAATTAATTGAGATTATGATGATATTATTTCCTAATGATTTTATTGATATTTTAGCGCAAGAAATAGAAACATGGAAGGGTTTTGCTGATATTTTGCGTGGAGAGGATAGGAGTTTATTTTTACAAATGCTTGAACAATGTTATCGATATGAAAGAGCAATTAATTCAAAGGGAGAATATTACTCTGCTGAATCTTTGTTAATGGTTTTGGTTTTTCTGCAACATAAGATAATTAATATATTAATTAACAATAATAAGAATAACTAAAATTCACGGAATTTAAGAATAACCAGATAATTTGTCATTATCAAAGACATGACTCTTGGATGGATTTTCGATGCATATCCGTTAGGGGATAAGATGATCTTTTGGATAAAACAGAAAGATGGCAAGATGACAAGACTAGAGGATAAGTGGACTCAGTCAATTTATGTTGCATCAGATGATAAACCGTTGCTCAAATCTATTTTAAATAAAGATAAAATTTTATCCCTTGTTGAAGACTTTGAATTTATTTCAAAAAATGAAAAATTAACAGATGATTATCCATCTCAAGTTTTGCAATTAAAATTAACAGATTCCAGTAAAGCACTAACTCTGGCTCTAGAAGTAGAAAAAATGTCAGGATTCGGACAACTCAGACTCTATAATGTAGATGTCCCACCGGCTCAATCATATTTCTATGAACATGACATATTTCCGCTCGCTTACTGTCAAATTGATACTTCTAAGTTAAAATTAAAATGGAATTTTAAAGATAATGTATGGTCTACAGACTATGAGTTACCCAACTTTAAGCGTATCCATCTAAGAGTATTTCCAAGGATAACTACAGGAAAAATACCAAAACTATCTGATAATATTGATCACATTGAAATTGAAAAATATTGCAAAAACAATAACAGCAATGAAAGTATAGAAATAGTAGAAGATAATTCAGAGGTAGACATTTTAGATCAATTAGCAAAAGAGGTTGCAGATATAGATCCTGATTTTATCCTTACAGATGATGGAGATTCATTCACATTTCCATATTTGATCGAAAGAGCTAATTGTAATGGTATGGAATTAAATCTAAATAGAGAAAAGACAATTCCCTTAACCAGATCTGAGAGAGAAGGAACATCATATTTTTCATACGGCAAAATATTTTTCAAACCTTCTACTATAAAACTGCTAGGACGAATCCACATAGATACTGATAACTCGTTTGTTATAGCAGAATCAGGACTACAAGGATTATACGAGCTTTCAAGGATATGCAGAATGCCACTTCATACTGCATCAAGAGCTAGTATAGGGAAATGTATGAGCTCTCTGCAATTTTATCATGCAACTAAAAATGACACTCTAATTCCTTGGAAACCTACGTTATCTGAACATCCAAAGAACCTAGAACAGCTGTTAATAGCAGACAGGGGTGGTATGATCTATGAACCAATAATAGGAACATACGAAAAAGTTGTAGAGCTGGACTTTATCTCCCTTTATCCTTCAATAATGCATAAAATGAATATATCAGCTGAAACTATACTATGCAATTGCTGTCTTAACTCTAAATTAAAGGTTCCACAATTAGTCAATTACTATAGATGTGAAAAAAGAAAGGGACTAGTTCCAATATCACTAGAAATTCTATTAACTAAAAGAAAGTGGTATAAAGAATTAAGAAATTCGGTTACAGATTCTAAACTAAGAGAAATATACGATTCCAGACAGAATGCTTTAAAATGGATCTTGGTAACAAGTTTCGGTTATCTCGGCTTTAACAATGCAAAATTTGGAAGAATTGATGCGCATATAGCTGTCTGTGCGTTTGACAGACAAATTTTGTTGCAAGCTATTAGAATAGCAGAGAGACATGGCTTTGGTATTCTTCATGCCATTGTAGATTCAATTTGGATTTACAAGAAAAAGGAGAAGGACAAGTACGAAAGTAATTGCTTGAAATTAAAAGATGCTATTGAACAAGAAACAGGATTTGATATTTCATTAGAAGGTGTCTTCAAGTGGATAGCATTTCTTCCTTCAAAAAGTAATGACATGGCTGGGGTTCCAAATAGATATTTTGGTGTATATGAAGATGGAACTTTAAAAATAAGAGGTATTGAAGCGAGAAGACATGATACTCCGTCATTTCTATCAAATTATCAACAGATAATTTTGAATATCATGGCAGAAGCCAATAATGTAAGAGATATTAGAAGGATTCTACCGATGATAAAAGATGTATTTCAGATGCACATAAGACAGTTGAAAGAACGAAAGGTTCCATTAGACGAACTAATCTTTACAAAGAGAATATCCAAGAATTCTAATGAATATGAAAATAGAAATACCATTGAGAATAATGCACTTTCTAGATTATGTGAAGAAGGTAAGTCGCTCAAAGCTGGGCAAATTTTGAAATATATAATTACTGATTATTACCGTAGGAATTCTAAAAAGAGAAGCCTGCCTGTAGAGCTTGTAAATTCACAAACAAGTTATGATGTTAAAAGATACTGTGAGCTGTTGGCCGAAGTTACTAATACGATAATAGAACCATTCGGACTAATAATATAAAAATGGTCACAAACTAAAAGGTAAAAAATTATTCATCGAAAATTCTATCCAGTGGGTCTACATCTAGCTTACAAAAATTCTACAGTAAGATCATAGCGTGAGGTAGAATCAACTACTATGGGCAGTAGGGACTTGGATTAGGTTAGTCTTATGTTTGGTTTATTGACTCTGTCAGGAATTCTTGAAATTGACTTATTTAATGGACTAGAAAATGCAATTGCAGCAAGTATAACGGACTCTATTTATAAATAGTTCCATATTCGGGTAATTTCCAAACCGATTACAAAAGATAGAGCAGATAAGATTGGGCATACAAATCGGTCAGCCAATTTTTGTCCCACCGCTCTTTATTTTTGAGATTCAAAAAATAGGAGGAAGCTAATATACGCTTCTATAATACAAATCTACAATTATTTTTGTGCTAAAACTCTAGAATAAGATTCAATATTTAGTTCGTTAAGCTCCGTCTATTTGTTTGTTATTCTTAAACATATCACACTCTACTTATACTAAGTTTTTGAATAATTCTTGAGAAATATATTATGAATAAAAAGAATTTCGTATTACTACCAATCATCTTACCGATAGTATTAGCTATACTTGCTCTTCCGACTGCAGCTTTTGGTGATACGGTCAAGTGTAAAGATAACGGAGACAATAATTGCAATAACACTACAATTGTGCAGGAAATCACCATCAATAATAATTGTAATATAATAAATGAAAATAAAGATCACAGCAGCCACAACGAAAATGTGAACCAACTGTCATGCACAAATCAATATGCTAACATTTACGGTTCTGTTATTAACGCTCCTGTATTTAATACAATATTTGGCGATGGAAATATACTACAAGATCCATTTGCACCTATAACATAGCTGACTCGGTCTAAATACCAACAAAAATCACAAATTCTGTGTCGCTGCAATGTAGCGGACGGAGAAGTCTGCCTGAATCAATACAGCTAAAGAATAACATGCGCCCTTTCACTTCTTTTCTATTTGCCAGCAAATATTTCGAGTTGAATGCTCTAACTACTTTCCTAACACCTCCGGTACAAATCTAGAGAACTTCCATATCGACGGGAGCATAGAAACCTTCGAGAAAATCGCTCGTCTGAAATTTCTTCGTATTACTAACCTCATACAAGTATTCTAGTGAAATCCCTATCGTTGGCATAGCATTCTGATATTTCCAGATTAATACTGGACACATTAGTTTATTTAAGGAAAATGATATAATATAATCAAAGAAGCAAGAATAGATGTCTACCAGGTTAAAAAGAGATTTTGGACTCAGTGCTCGAATGATTCTGAGTTTCATAACCTTGGGAATACTATATGTCTTATTCCTAAGCGTACTTCATTATCTTGGAATAGGATACATACCGCTCGCGATAATTGCATCGGCAATGATTCTAGCACAATGGTATTTCTCCGATAAGATTGTACTGTGGACTTCTGGAGCAAAGATAGTATCAAAGGATGATTATCCTAAGCTTCATGAAATAATTGAAAGACTTGCTAGTAAAAACGGAATCCCAAAACCAAAAGTAGCTGTAGTTAATACTCAGGTACCTAATGCCTTTGCCACCGGTAAGAGTCCCAAGAGTTCTCTAGTGGCAGTAACAAGCGGAATTTTGAATTTACTGGACGATGATGAGCTTGAAGCCGTGATTGGACATGAATTGACCCATGTTAGGAGCAGAGATATTCTAGTATTAACACTAGCTAGTGTATTTTCTACAGTTGCTTGGTATCTTGCTCAGTTCGGATTTTTTGGGGGAATACAAGGTAGAAATAGAGATAGTGCGGGCACGACGGTAATCGTAATAGTAGTTGCAATAGTAACATGGATTGTCAGTTTCCTAATCATTAGAGCAATATCCAGGTACAGGGAATATGCGGCAGATAGAGGCGGAGCTGCGATGACTGGAAATCCAGATAAGTTGGCCGACGCGCTTCTCAAGATAAGTGGAAAGATGAATAATATTCCAACAAAAGAGATAGAGCGCGTACAGAAATTGAATGCGTTCTTCATTATTCCTGCTCTATCTGGAAATTCAATTGCTAATCTTTTCTCCACTCATCCACCAGTTGAAAAGCGTGTTGCGAAACTTCGGGAGATGAAGACTGGGATGGGGCAGCTATAAAGCAAAAAGATAAGGCAGATCGGAATCGCAGATTTATTCTAAAATGGTACAGCAAGATATTCTATTACTATGAGAGTTCTGATGCTGATACAACTAGTTATTTTCCTAGACGAATGAAATGCCTACAGAATAATGAGAAGGAGAAGTTAATGATTTAACTTCTTTGCTACAGCATCTACAGTGTAAGCTACTGTGAACTTTGACCCATCCAATGTATGGAATGATAATTCACTTGCAGCAAAATTTGTGCTGCCTGACGGTAAAGACGTTCCACTAGACGGTTTCAACAAAGTAAATGCTATGGTCTTGTTATTCCCATATGGGGTTAAGACGGGCTTTCCATGCGCAGCGTCCACTCCCGTTATACTAGAATTGTAAAAATGCCACATTTCTACTTCTATTGGCTTGCTCGACGCCCACGTCACAGTTCCAACCCAAATTTTTCCGTCAGTTCGAGGTGGCAATACAGTTACTACTTGATGAGTTTGATGGATAGGTAATTTCCCAGCATTTGATATCGCTGTCTTTTGGGCAGTATAAGTTTCATCGTCTACCACTAATTCACTTGACTGCTGAGAAATCAAAGGCAAGATAGTACCTACAGATGCTGCTAAGGTCAGGATAAGAATTGTTGATATAATGATTCCAGATGTTACGTTCACGGAGTATCATGAGAGGTAGCGATATATAAGCACAGCATCAAATTCTGAAGAAAAACAGAAAGAAATAGAAAAAATATGATTACGATAATACTGATTTAACTTCAGTTTCTATAGTACCGTTGCATCGCAA
>JBAWET010000237.1:0-2483 GCA_049591355.1 Nitrososphaeraceae archaeon | reverse complement strand
CCAGAATTTCTCTCAATTGGCCCTCTGAAATCTTTGCTATTCTAGCATCACATTCTATACCTTTTGAGTCAAGAACCTCCTCTGTTAATTTAACAATTTCATCCTTGTGCTGTTCTTCCTCTCGAGTAAGCATTTTGGTACTTATAAAACGGAAGAAGGCAAATTCACTCATTTCATGATTACCAACAATGTTATTACAACAAACTTATTATTATTGATCTCGCGATACCAACCACCAAACAAAAGAATCTACCCTATATTTACTATACATGTGCAGTTACTTTATAACTGAAATGACTTATGCGAAAGTGTATTTCGTATTCCTGTCAGAATTATACTTGACGTGCCTATTTCAAGGGAATGACAAAACAATTACCTATAGACCAATTTCCTTTTTAACTACGCTTTGTCAGGATCAACATGACTCTTCGAAATGATGAGAATGCGAACGGGGACAACATTCAAGAAGTGATGGCAGAGGTCGAGGAAACGACAGAAGAAGAAAGTATACCTGGGCCTGTAAATTTGAATGAAAATATAGAAGTAGATGAAGAGGAGAATGACGTAGAAGTTGAAGTTAAGTCTAATACGACAGCCGTAGAGCAGGATGAAGAGGAGAAGCAACCTGAAGTCCGAAAGGAGACTGTAATAAAGCCCGTCGTTGCTAAGAAGTACCAATCAAGTGCCCTGGATAAATCCATCTCAAGATTACAAGATCAGTTGAACAAGCACTTTGATCGGAGCAAGAAGACCGACGATCTTCTAAAACAAATAGAAAGAAAAATGTCACAAATCTATAAGATCGTAATAGTTAGCAATAAACAACATGAGATCATCAGAAAAATGCAAGTTCAATTTAACGACATTCAAAGAACATTAACAAAGATTGACAGATCAAATACAAGTCTGAGATCAAGATCTGCTCCTAATCCACCCAAAGTCGACAAGAAGAATAGGAACAAGAGTAGAAACTCGAAAAAAAGGGTTTTTAGGAAAAAATAAGAAAAATTACACCGGTATGAACATCAATTTTATATACGTATCTTGTCCTTGTCTCAATGAAAGTTTGGGCATATTCTATAATATATTTAATTGAACACTTGATAAATCAGCATTTAAAGAACAGTATAGTACGAAAACTACCACAGACAGAAGAAGACTTCCGAGAAACAAGATGAAGTTCAAAGACGCATAGAAGAATTGGGGGAGAGTCATGAGAAAACATTAGAGTCAATCAAGGTATTTCATCGCTTAACTTCTGCAGCGGCTCCAAAATCATTTTTATAATTGATACATCAAATAAATCTCTACTTGGAAAGGATTAATGGCGAAACCATTACAGGTATTGCATTCGTCTTCCTATCAATATTGTTCTTGTATGCTGGTACCGTGAATGATATTTGGGCTATACTCATCCCGGCTGATTTTTTGATCCTTGCAATTGGGTGCGCTTTTATAATCCTAGGAGTTATAACCCTTAGGAGATAGAGGTATATAGTTAGCTCTTAATCTCCGTAAGTCTTTTTCAAGGAAAATAAATTAACTTCTGATACCTTAAGAGCCACGTATATACACGACGGCTAGCTTTTCTAATACATAGCATTAATCATGATGAACAATAACATGAGCTGGACTATTGAATCTGGGATGGCTTTCATGATGAAGGGTAACCGGTTGCTGTCTGGTTCAGTCAGCTCCACCCACTTATACGGATGTAAAGTTCTGTTCTTTGCTGCCCAACTGGTGGAGGAACTTTCAAATCCACACAATCCCTCACCGTAAGTATTCAACCTACCACCTGTGAAATCTGGTAACTTTTAAATTAATTTAAGATGGTATCAGTTACACCAAATTCTTGTCCCACTACTTGGTGTAAATCAGCAACACTTGCGAGTTTGATACTTTCCGAAAAATTGTAAAGGTTAATTTCTTACATAACTATGGACACTCAGTTAGTAAAAAAGAAATGTCACGCATAAATACGCAGTAACTAAATATCTAGAGAATTATGAAATACAGAAGTCGGTCTGATATAGTTGGATTGATATTAGAGGCAGCAAATGGTGGTGCAAGTAAAACCAAAATCATGTATAAATCCTATTTATCGTTTGCCCAACTGAAGGACTATTTAGCTATGCTGATAGAACAACGTTTAATTGAATATGAAGAAACAGGACATCTATTCAAAACTACAAGTAAAGGATTGCGTGTATTGCACCTTCAGAACGAAATAAATGAAGAGTTTGATGCCATTGATGATGACCGAAAGAGACGAGTGGCAGTAGACCTTCGAGATTAGCTAGCAGCAGTAGGACCTGAACCTGAACCCCTCATCAGTTTTGCAGTAGCAACATGTGCGCAATTAATGACTACCATGCTGTCCTGATTCATATTCATTATCGATAGGAAATTGAGCTGCCCTTATATCTAATGGGTCTTTTCTCTGTTTGATTAGAGCTTCTTATTATCTGATTGTAACTTCT
>JBAWET010000236.1:0-4948 GCA_049591355.1 Nitrososphaeraceae archaeon | reverse complement strand
GGAGTCAATTCCACTGAATCTACTAACGCTCATATTAAATTGCCTATAGCCACTCCGCGACCAGACACCAGCGCAAACACTGAGACAGATGCCATAGTTACTGAAACGGCAACACAAGTTGCTTTTTCTCCCAAACCGCTAAAACCCACCGTGATCATAATCAAGCCCTCGGCCTTACAAAAAGAGACTTCGTTTGCGGCCAAAACAAGTGAAATATTGGACTCTGTAAAGGAAAAGACCACTCAGGCCTTTGAAACAATAATAGAGAGCGCTGGACAAGGTACAGTTCAAACTGACTTGCCATTGGGATCAGAACCTCTTGTGATCCCCGTTCTTGCAGAGAAATTTTACACTTCCACGAAAAATCAAACTGAGGAAGTAATGATTGAAAAAAGATGGACTACAAGAAATGAAAAGATAGAAGTACCGGTAAGATCTGAGGAACTATTCATTAACGACAAGGAAATTGCATTATTCCACAGGTGCAAGGTTAAATGAAATAAAGGAGAAAATTTTGGAAGTTGTCTATGAAAATAAGAAACCTGGGATAAAAATAGAAGGTAAAATAATTCCGCTATTAGACGTGGATGAAGACGGTGGTGAAGCGAAGGAAACCAAGAAAGTTATTCCACTATATGCTGAGCAAATCTTAGTTTCGAAGAAATTAGTTCAAATCGGCGAAGTTGTAATTAGCAAGAGAAGCGTAACTGAAAATAGGGATATCCGTATAGACACACTTAAAGAGGAAGTTACTATTGAAGAACCCAATAAATGAATGAGTATTTGAATATTTGAATTTGTGCGAAGCAACCGCCTCCATAATATTTAACCATCACCCATGTTAGTGTCCTACCCAAAGTATCGATGTCCATTTCGTTTTATGCCCTCATTAGTCTTGTACGTGCAAGCATAAGTGCAATGGCAAGGCAATCTACACGCAGCTTGGATTTTCTGTTCCAATTTAGATACGGGCATATCAAACATAGTCTAGATTATGGACACCGGACATCGTAGGCGAAGTGTAGGTTAAGAGGGACTAAATGTGACTATAATATTGAAACAAGCAAGTCTCCATCTCTTTGAGATGTTTAGTGGAACTCTGCAGTGTTAATAAGAGATATAACCTTTTAGGCACAAGTAATAACATGGTCTTAAGTTCGCTGATTTACATTGCAATGGTGATTATAGTCATAATCGTGATCATAATCTTGCTCAGGTTCCTATTTGGGGTACTTTTTATTATGCCTAGCACGATAACCGATCCAACAAATATGTTGCTCTTACCCAGAGATGCATTGCTTCATCCAAATCAGTTATTGGGGTTTAGCTAACCTTGTGGCTGGGACTGGCCGATTTTATTTATGACTGTGTTCTCAGAAGGAGAAACGTTACTTGAATATCAAATTTGACTTCTTGTAAAGCATGGTAGTAAAACCAAAACAAGCCGATTATTTCAGTCAATACCGATTCCTTACAATATATGGATTAAAGTCTATTTACAGATTGACTGCATAACCGTCTCTTGCTTTTTAACGTAGTCGGACAGGGGCATACAAAGTTCTTACGTTTTTTACTGTGAAAAAACATAATACGCATAAATAGTATGTGACACAGAAAAAAGTACGATCCCACAAATATTAATAGTGGATAACGATCCGGATGTTCTCAGTTTATTCGGCGGATATCTACGTGCTGACGGATTTTATACAGTTCTAACAGGGACTGGTAGAGCTTGCCTGGATGAAGTCAAGAAATTTAAAAATAGATTTGATATCATAATTCTAGATAGGGATCTTTATGATCAGAAAGGAGTCGAGGTGGCTAAGGAGATCCTTGAGTTGAATCCTGATCAGAAAATTATTATGACTACTACATCGAGTACAGATAAGCTGAAAAGGGAACTAACATCCGTGGATATTAGTTTAGAGAACATCCTGTTGAAACCATTTAGATTATTTCAATTGTTATCTACAGTAAAGCATGCCATTTCGAGAATCAATAATATTGGTCTAAAGGACCACGTATTGGCTTCTTATCAATCCTCGACAGATGAGATCCAAGATGCCGTGCAATTTTTGAAAAACGGAATAAAAAACAATGAATGTGTCATGATCGTTGCTAGAAGAGACTCTGGTCTTGATGAAATATCAGAAGCATTTACTGTGAATGGAATTGACGCTAGCAAATTAATGTCTAACAATTCATTATTGCTCGTTGATAACAAGGAATGGTATATTCCAGATGAAAAAGTCGATAAGCATAGAATTATTGATCAGTGGAATGATTTGGTAAATCGATCTCTAGTTAGCGGAAAAAAAGGTTTGAGGGCATTCTGTATGATGGATACTTTTTTTGAACATGGATTTGTAGAACAGCTCGTTGATTATGAGCATGAATTGCCTATAAGGTTTGACAACCCCTTTTTAGCGATATGTGCATACAAACAAAGTGATCTCGATAAACTATCAAATTCGCAACGTGCAAGAATGGTAGAATGTCACAATCCTGTTTGGATCCAGAATTAACGTAAAAATAACTTCAAGGTAACATTTACGAGGCTCATTCCAGTCGATATTTGCTTGTTTGTCAATCTATCTCATGTATTTTATATTGAGAAATTGTCTGCCTAAGGTGTTATTTTAGCTTAGCGTGGTCATAGAATATTAGGTAATTTATCAGGCAATAGTGAATAATAACACACCTTTATACTCCCGTACATGTAATTACTTTCAATCGTGAAATATGTCTAAACTAAAAATAATGATCGTTGACGATGAGGTCGATATATGTAACTTATTCAGAGATGCATTACAAGTAGCTGGCTACGATGTGAGGCCCTTCACCGATCCAACTGAAGCGTTGGAAGACTTCAGGCTTCATAATGAAGAGTATGGTGTCATTATTACCGATATACGTATGCCAGAAATGTCAGGAATTGAACTTATTAAGAGAGTAAACCAGATAAATAAGAATGTGAAAGTTTTCCTAATGACAGCTTTCGAATTAAAAAATGAAGAATTGCAAGAACTTCGCATGAACGAGTTTTTAAACAAGCCTATCTACACGCAACGATTAGTTGAGATGGTCAAAAGATACATACCTGTATAGTTTGCATATAAATTCAATGATATAGGTATAAGGCTACTCTCATAAGGTGACCACTACGCGAGCATGCAGAATAGTCCTGGTTGTTTTTCGTTTGTGAGAGGCTTTAGCCCAAACTCTAATCCCATTAATTTTTCTCTAATGTGTGAATCAATATTTTTCATTACATTTGGATTATTCTCTATAGATTCTTGTATTTCTTTATCGCTATACTCTACCTTGACATAGTTAACCTTAGCCTCGTCGGGAAAGTAATCATATTCAAAGCTAGCTATTCCCAACTTACTTTCATAATTTTTCTTAAACTTAAAGGAGATAATTTCATGTAATCTAATGGGATCGGAACGAATACGGACTGGATTGTCACTACCCGTCATACTAGACTATCCTAAACTAACTATTTAAGAGCTGCATAAGATGCGGTAAATTATAATTTGTTTTATAGGATAGTGCACTGGCCATATCCTCTAATTCGCAAGCAATTGTAAGCTAATGAGTTGAGGAGCGAAATGGCATAATTACGATTGACTACTTTATCTCGAATCCCTGTTTTACTTCTCCACTTATGTTGCCTAAGACATCTGCTATTCCAATGGCTATCTTTTTACCGATTATCTCGGCTTGTTGTAACGAACCGCCATTAGTGGTGTCAGTTGTATCATTGGCTAGACGAGAGGCAGTTTCATTTATCAGGACCAGGGTTTTTGAAAGCAAATTAGATGAATTGGTACCAGTTAATTTAGACAAGCTGTCTCCAATTCCGTTTTTGATTGCCTGCATATCATATGGGATTGATGTATTTTGTGCGCTTGCCTCCTCAAGATTGACGGAAATTCCTAGGGATAGAAATAGAGAGAAGCTCAACATTGTCAATGCTATTTTTTTCATTATAATCTGGTGGTGGTCTGGACTTTTGTATAATTCTTTCTTGCTAGAGATTGAATGCTTTTATTTTGATCGGAATACGCCATTATCGCCCCAAGAATTATTATCTAATGCCCACTTCCGTTGTTCGTTTAGTATTGTAATTGCTTCGTCTCTATATTCTGCGTGAATGTATCCGGCTAAATAGTATTCCTTTCTATTGTCAGAGACATTTACAGGAATGAAACCAAACCAAGGTTCATGGAATTCCTGCTTCTCTAATCTCTTTACCTCTCCCTTTTTGTCCATTTGAACATACCAAGAATATTCTACACGTTTGATATAATCTGGAACGCTATCTAATTCATATTCAGCAATCTCTTCATTTATGTCACTGTACGTCGTAGTGCCTTTGAAATAATCTATGTATTGTTGAGCTTTTTCTTTATTTGAAAAAACGCCTTCTATAGCAATGCAATCTTTGCCCCGGCTTACGATGTATACAGTTGACACATTCTAGACTAAAATAATAAATTCTTAAGTATTTCCTTTTGAATATTCACTGATTATTTGAATGAAATGGAGTATACGTCAATTATAGATTTTCAATTTTTTGACTCATGAATTTAGCATTTTGACACATACTTCAGTTCTCAGGGTACTGTTCCTATAACGATTAACTATTTAAAGTCGATGTACCTTATCTAAGGTAGACTAGGTTTGGTATCAGTCGGGAAAATACGTTCAGAGGGCTGATAATATACATCCTGGTAAGCCTTTGTCATAATTTCAAAGTATTTCGTGGGTTGGAGCTTTCCTGTTCCAGTTGCTTTGTCATACATGATATCGACTAGATTGAAGTTTGGAGTTTCATTGATTACAAAGCTCCATTCCCAATATGCCATTCCCCATATGCCAATTCCCTTGAATTTCTCCACAATCATGTTTGCATCTGCTTGGCTTATGTTACTCTGATTAG
>JBAWET010000235.1:0-3044 GCA_049591355.1 Nitrososphaeraceae archaeon | reverse complement strand
ATCCAAAATTCGAACATCTAAAGGATGCTATTGGAAGGTACTACAGAACAAGACGGTTCAAACTGGACATAACCAAATACCTGTTAAGGAGTGTGACTTAACGGACTTATGTTAGGCAGTATAATATTTCGGGAAGCCAAGCTGGACGGACTTAATGGAGTTAAATTTCTATGTATGTAGGCTAGAAGCAGTATGCAAAAAAAAGGATTCTCTATGATTATAGAAGTACCCTTTTTCAGTGTATCAAACGCACGAGAAAATTCAATTTTAGTTATTTTCTACGGAATCTACATGAACCAGTAAATCTTCGAAAGTTTTAATATATTCGTCGTAAAATTCTTGATGAAATTTTGTTCCCTCTTGACAAAGTCTGGGATTCTTATCACCATGTGAATGATTAACGTTCTGACAATGTCCGTTTTGTGTTTTTCCTTTAAGATTTGTAACAGACCATGACATAAACATTAATGACAACACCCAGATAACATATTCAACATTGTTATGATCATAACTAACAAGACATTCATCTTGTTTTCTCTTTTCTAAGTAATTGTTCGCCTCAACAGGACTTATCTCACCCAACTTCCACATCAAAAATGGGACAAATACTCCCTTACCTCCATGTTCTTTACTTTCTCTTATTATTTTTTTGAACGATTCTGACCATGCATCGATATCTCCTTCATTTATTTTGGATATATCGCTTTCATGAAGGGAATTTTCCAGTATCCTATAGAAATGCAAGATGGCATCTTGTTTCATTTTGTTATACCATTAGTAGTTTTTACGATATATAATCCGTGAATTTTGACTCAAAAACAAGGTTGACGCCCAGGAAATTTTGTCATTTTAATTGCTTTAATAAAAAATTTCCTGCTAATCTCTTGCAACGAGGGTTTTTTCATCTCCTTGCAATCAAAGGGCTTCTAATACCCTCTACCGACATGCTACTTGTGTCATATCCATTCACCTCAATTTGATACCTTTATTGCAATACTGTTAATGGCTATACTATAGCATCATTTCCTATACCATCATTTACTTTAGTATCCAATGTGTTGACTCTACTATTTATGGTGCTGTAGTCAGGGACAGCTAGTATCTTAATTCCATTGTGTGACCTATCTACACTTTGTCTGTCTATTCAGTAGGTGAAAGTATATTCACATGTAATCTGGATGAAACACAAATGAGTCAGGATATTCCACACTAGTTCTTTCTTGGGGGATCATTGTGAAAGGACAAAGGCACGGAGTACTTATAATAGAACGTGGGGGATAATGATTGTAGTCAATAAACTGTGATGAAGGCATCAGACTTGTTTATAAGATGTTTGGAGGCCGAAGGAGTCGATTACATTTTTGGCATACCTGGGGAAGAAACTAGTGATTTGATGATTTCTTTGTTGGATTCAAGAATCAAATTCATATTAGTAAGGCATGAACAAGGGGCTGCTTTTATGGCCGATATGTACGGCAGGTTGACACAAAAAGTGGGTGTATGTCTTTCTACACTGGGACCGGGTGCAACAAATCTTACTACCGGAGTAGCTAATGCAAATATGGACAGGTCTCCGATATTAGCAATAACGGGTCAAACTGACACCGATTTTTTGCATAAAGAGGCGCATCAAAACATGGATGCCGTAACTATGTTCAAACCGATAACAAAGTGGAGGTGGTCAGTACGTAACGCAGATAGTATTCCAGAAATTGTTAGAAGAGGATTCAAAATAGCGTTGGAAGAGAAAGCTGGCGCAGTGCATATTGAACTGCCACAAGACATAGCAAAAATGGAATCTGAAATAAAACCTATTAAGGCTCAGCAAGTGCTTAGATCGAGACCAAATAAAGACCTGATAGAAGAAGCAGCAGAACTGCTGCTTGCGTCAAAAACGCCCATACTCTTGGTTGGAAATGGGTGTATAAGAGGTAGAGCAAGTTTGTCTGTAAGAAAATTTGTAGAGAAAACAGGAATATGCTCAATGAATACATTCATGGCTAAAGGAGTTATCTCAGACAAGTCTGAACGCCATCTTCATACAATTGGAATAAGAGAAGCAGATCATGCTTTAATCGCTATGAAAGAAGCTGATTTGGCAATCGCAATAGGGTACGATCTTGTTGAATATAGTCCTAAACATTGGAACGGAGATTTAGATAAAAAGATCATTCATATCGATTTTACACCGGCTGAATCTGATACTTACTATCCCCCAACCATAGAGATCGCTGCAGATATTGAATATACTATGGGTGCCGTCTTGGAAGAAATAGAAAGAATTACAAAACAAGAAGAAAAAAGCTCACGGATAATTACACATCTAGATCCACCAGAGCTATTTAAAACAATCAAAAACGAAATAATTGGGAGATTGGAAAAGTACAAAAATGACTTGTCGTATCCGATAAAACCTGAAAAATTAATACTTGACGTAAGAAACGCCCTTGACGAAACTGATATGGTCATATCTGATGTTGGAGCGCATAAACTTTGGATCGCAAAAATATACAACACCTACAATCCAAATACTTGTATAATTCCCAATGGCTTTTGTTCTATGGGATTTGCCCTGCCAGCAGCTATAACAGCACAACTAGTAAATCCAAATCAAAAAATTGTCGCAATGTGCGGTGACGGTGGATTTTTAATGAATATACAAGAACTTGAAACTGCAGTCAGATTATGTTTACCACTAATAGTAATTATCTGGTGCGATTATGATTACGGGATGATATCTTTCAAACAGATACATGAATTTGGCAGAAGTGCCTTTACCAAATTTAATAATCCCAATTTTGCCAAACTTGCAGAGAGTTTTGGAGCAATAGGATACAATATTAAATCAACTAAAGAATTCTCTTTGGTACTGAAAGAAGCAGTCAAGTCAAAATCGATCCCAGTCATAATATCTGTTGACGTAGACTACTCTAGAAATCGCATGTTACTTGATGACAGCTTTGTAATATAGTGTATCTACGTATGTAGCTTCTTTTTATCGAATCTAATTCAGAATTGAGTGCTTTTTAAAAATCAAAGGTTGA
>JBAWET010000234.1:0-1529 GCA_049591355.1 Nitrososphaeraceae archaeon | reverse complement strand
TTTAGGTGGTGGATACATTGGAAGGTTGCTCATCAGAGTCGAGAAACAAAGCTTGTTACTGCTACCTATAACTCGATTGTATCTAGAATAAGTTTGTTGTTAAGGCGCATAGAGTTTTCTAAAATTTAGATTAAGTTACAATAATTATCATTCATTCATTCATCACGATCACGTACAGGAGGTATCTTTGGCCTGTCATCACTTGACTTATCATTTGAACTGGGACTTGGATTATTTTCATCTAGACCATATTTAGACTCTAGCACCATCTTTGTAGTTTGATAGTACGAGGATAGGTAAGGTTGAATCTCTTTAATCTCCTTCAAGATCAAAACTCTGCGATAAGGCGACCTTTCTCTTAGATACTCCTGCCATATCAACTTTGCAATAAGCTCGCATGTATCAATTCTGTTCAAGTGTTGCTCATGAAATTCATAAGCTGCGATCTGATGCATCCTTCCTAGAGCATTTCTCTTTAACTCACTCTTGATCCTTCCTAAAGTTGAATTACTGATAGGATAGCCTTCACCTCTCAGATATGCTAAGGCTTCTTGTCGCGAAAGTCTCATTGTCATAGTTGTAAGAACTGCGCGTTTATACTCGCTCAACTTGCGTTTAGTATTCATATTTAGTAGTCAAGGATAGGATACGCAGCTATAGTACAAAAACGTCGCGATAGCTGCGCAGCTACAGTACTAAAAACTAGCGATCTATTCTGAAAGTTAACCAGTTGAGGTATTTCACAGTCGACTATTCCTATCTGCTTAGAGTATTTGACCAAGTCCTGTTGTAGTATTTACATCTTCGCTTCTTCGTTTCTCATCTGTTTTGCACTTGTTCCTCTGGCATGGCATTACGTTACCTATGCAGATACCACATCATAGCATCCGCTTACAGCCAGATCAAGTCACCAGATGCTACAACCTTATTATTAATAAATTCCGGGAGAGCGTTATCCATATCTAGAATGAACTATTTGCTGCACTTTTATTGATTAAAACGCTTGCTGAAGAATCTGACTTTAATGGTATTTCTTTGATTTTATTGTCAGTTTCAATCTGCTTCTGGCCTAAGGAAAAAATGACAAGAAAAAAATAGAAAAGGAAATTGTATTTTTTATTACAGTGTTTATTCCAGCGAATCGGGTTGATACGAATGATTATGATGGCAGAATCAGTGCTGCTTTAGCCTTTAGTAATGACTCCATTGAATCAAGCGCAAACATTGCAATTGTGGCTTCTTTAAGATCCATGTGATGTATTCTTTCAAGGATACCAGCAGCAGTAGGATATCTATTCTTCAACCCATTGATTTTCTCTTCGACCTTTTGATCACTCAATTTATCGTCTAACAAGTCTAGTGGCTCTTTACCCTCTTCCACGCTTAATCTTAGTGCCCGCATTTTCACCAGCCTTTTCACACCATCAACTAGGTACATAGTGCCAACGACCTCTCCAAGATCCATATTTGGTATTTTGTCAAATATCGCAGAAGCAAGCGGATACTTTGTCCTCCAGTCATTAATTCTC
>JBAWET010000233.1:0-3565 GCA_049591355.1 Nitrososphaeraceae archaeon | reverse complement strand
AACACATACTGTGGTATTGGTCCACTTTCTGTTGTCCACTGAGATGAAGGATAGAAATGGTGTCCTAGATCTGGATATGTTATTAAAATATGATCAGGATGATTTAATTCAGTTAACTTTTGCTGTAGGAGAAATGCTTGTTGAACTCGACTCCCTGAATCATTTAGTCCATGGAGTATTAGAATGCCAGTAGTTGAAGGGACATTACCTATGATACTCAACGTTGAATTTAAACCAAGAATCGATTTAAAATAGATCGGACACAGTCCTGTCATAGGGTTCTCGCATTTAGATCCTTCAAATGCGTTTTCAAACCTACTCTCGAGTATAGGTTTGAGTGCCGTATCGATGTTTATGTATCTATCATTATTGGAATTGTGTGCTGCTTTTAGAAGTTCAGTACCATTGGTAAGACCCTGAGTTAGGATTAAGCTAGTATTATCACCAACCATACTTTGAAAAATTTGGTCCTGAGATGCTTCCTTTATTGAAATAGATCCATTATGATTCTTGTCCAATGCCTGTTTAACGTATTCAAGTGGTAAACCAACTAAATTGTAGTATGCTGCATCTCGTGCGCTCTGAATCCTGGGAGCCATAAGCACTATATTTTTGACTTTATCTGGGTTGTCTATTGCAACTCGTGTAGTAATTTCACCTCCTTCACTATGACCTAATACTGTTATCCTTTTTGCATCAACTTCAGGCTGCTGCATTAGAACATTTACAGCTTTCTGAGCATCTTGTTTTAGATCATCGAATGTCATATTTCCCCATATGTTGCTATCAATATTTGTGCCATTTTCGCTTATACCTCGCTTATCATATCTGAGAACAACGAATCCTCTTTCCGATAGAAACTGAGCTATTTGCAAAAACATTCCACCATAGGTCATATCAGCAGGGCCTGCACCAGGAACAAGAAGAATACCTGGAAATGGTCCTTTTCCAATAACAGGAAAAGAGAGTTGAGCATTTGTTTTTACTCCATTCCCTAAATCTATTACCAGATTTCTATATCTTATTGTCTGGATGTATTGTTGGGCTAGCGCTTCATTGTTTCGATCATTAAAAATAACAGTGGATAAACAGGATAATACAAGTGTCGTAATCAATAATAATCCAAGAGACGTTGTCCTAATTTTGGTTCTGTACAACTGTGATGCTAGTAATCTGAAACTTGTATTTGTTTGAGGTTTTATAGTTAAACTGCAACCAAGGATAGTTATTATGACATCTGAATGTAATCATTCCTCGTTTATTATGTCATCCATGGAATCTATTCTCGGATTGGGATTCGAACCCTCTTGTTTGACTTGGGAGTCCTATTTATTTTGATAATAAGAGTTGCGGAAAGAAAATAAATGTTAGAGGACTTCCCACACCAAGGTTTCAATGGATTCATATCTAAATGAAGATGGGCAAAATAACGTTCTTGTCTATCTGGTCAGGAGAAAGGATCGCTACTTTCTTGGGGTTTCTGCGTAGTATATGTTGACCGAGTATTATTTTGTTCACCATTTACTGATTTTATTTGTTGAAAAGACGGACTCACTTTAGTAAAATGAAGTATATTTTTTTCAGCTGCACCATCTTCTATGTATAGTGCGTCAGACGGGACTGGAATGTTTCTAAATGTGTTATTATAGATCACGTTACTGTAAGATTCCTTGTCTAAATCGATTCCACGACCGCTGTCCAAAACGTGATTATTGTATATTTGATTATTGTGTGATTCGGATATGACTATTCCCTTCTCTTCACGAGCAACAATATTGTTCCTAGCTACAGAGTCGTACATGTTTCTGCTAAACATTATGCCCATTTTTGTATTATTATAGGTCTTGTTATTTTCAATTATGATATTATAACAGTTCAAGGAACAGATTATACCTATCCCGCCATTGTCATGTACTATATTATTTCTTATTACCATGTCATGAGTCCCAGTATGAGGATCAAGACCGTAATGGGCGTTGTGATGTATTGCATTATTCTCTATTGTAATATTGCCTACGCCGTTTGAATAGAAACCAAAGTAAAGATGATGTATATTGTTATTTTTAATAACACTCCCTTCCCCGCCGAAATAAGTAAGCCCATCATCGGCGCCTATTCCAACCCCACCTTCATAACCCAAATATGCCAACTCCGAATTAGTTATGTCAGTCGTACCGGTCGCATCAGATTCAACACTTAAGTAAGGTCGGGGGGTCCCTATTTTCACGTAATTTTCGCTAAGATCCCTACTTCCGGGGTTTCTGCTATAATCATTTTCGGACCGATCCCATGAACTTATTTTGACAGAATCTATTTTCAAATTTCCATGAACTTCAATATAGTTTGTTTTATTATATTTCTCTACTCCCTGTTTGGTGAGTATCTTGAGCCAAGAAAGATCTGACGAATTGATGTAAAGTGTGGCGTCTTTGTCCACGAATATTCCTGCATTTAATTGCCAGATTCCATCGAGGCTTTCTTGATGTAGGATATTTGGATCATTTAGCTGTCTATTAATATCTCTCAGGTTAGCAGTTTTGCAACTTACTGTTATAACTACATCGGAAGGATCATAAGTAATGCATGAGGGTGACTCGGACATAACAACACTTACGGTGGATGCAGATGCTATTATCAAAATCGCAAGGACAAGTAATGCTGATTTCTCAAATGAAGAGGAGGCCCTGGTTCTGAGCTTTAGCAATGCCGTGAACGTTCTTCTGTACGACTTTGATAATCAGAGCTGTTAATTGCTTTTGACTTAGTAGTTGTTTGTGAATCAAATTTGATATGATTTCCAGTCCCACGTTGGGATTACCGAAAGTTAAAGCCGGGGACTTGCAATAGTAAATTCTCCGCCATCAGAGGCTATAACAGAAGAAACGATTCTGTACAAGTCGAATCCATCTCAATAGCTGATGAATTTACCTGTATGATAAAGTCGTCTATTTTATTTTCTGATTCTTTGTTATCTATATCATTTAAGATATCATATATTGTTGATTCTTATATCTAAGTAATTTTGTATACGAATGGAGATTTGAAACCAAAGATAAAGGTTTGTTATTTAAAAGGCCTAAAAAATTGAACCAATTCAAGAATAAAGGTTTGACGATAATATCTAATCATAACAAATGTTTATCTTTCACTAGTTTAGATTGACTTATGGGTTGATTTGATGATAAATGACGTTCAAAAATTATTTTTACTTATTTTTAATATTATTGTATTGACGTCATTTGTGGTATTATTTAGTAATACATACGCATTCCTCTATCCAGAAGTACATGAAAAAACTCTGTATGAGATAACAAATCAGTCATCTTCAAAACAAATTGCACACATTCCAGTTGGAAATGCACCTGAGACTATAGGTGTTAATCCACATACAAATATGATGTATGTTGCTAATTATCTTGATAACACGGTATCTGTAATTGATGGAGAAAATAATACAAAGATAGAAGACATTCCAGTTGGAAAGGGACCTGGGGATATTGGTGTTAATTCGGATACAAATACAATTTATGTTGCCAATGATGATGATACTGTTTCTGTAATTGAT
>JBAWET010000232.1:0-8681 GCA_049591355.1 Nitrososphaeraceae archaeon | reverse complement strand
AAATATTTAATAAATAATTCCTCGCTATAATATACTGAACGAACAAAGCCAATTGTCTGAACTGGCTGGAATAGATATCTCACTCGGCCACCCCCCAACACGTCCCGAAAGCAGCCAGTCAGTTTTTCTCCTGAAATTAGAAATTATGAGTTAACTATACATGCTATGTCTAGCCAACTACAATTAATTCCTTTGTGAATTTGGTCAAAACGTCATTATTATGGTAATTGTTTCCTTTAATTACTAAAGTATCTTCTATTCTTACTCCGAATTTGGATTTAATATATATCCCAGGTTCAATAGTAATTACCATTTTTTCCCGCAATGGTTCGTTATCATTAGGACGTATCCACGGTTTTTCATGTATTTGAAGTCCTACGCCGTGACCAGTTGAATGTATGAAATTATTGCCATACCCACACTCCTGGATAAGGCTTCTGCATACAAGGTCAATATCATGACCAATAACATTAGATTTAGCCGCAAGAAGTCCAGCTTCCTGTGACTTCTTCACGATATCATACACTCTTATCTTTTCCTCCGATAGCCCACCTAAAGCGAATGTCCGCGTTGCATCAGAAACGTAGCCTTTGTGACGAATAGTTAGGTCAACCACAACCAGGTCACCTTCGCAAAATGACCGATCGGATACTTCCGCATGGGGAAGAGCACCATTAGGTCCTGAAGCTATGATAAAGGGATTTAAAGAGAACGGATAACATGGGAAGGTACCTCCTCTGTTAGTTGCTTCGCAAGTAAGTTTTGCTTGCAGTTCTTTTTCTGATAAATTAACCTTTATTTCTTCAACACATACCTGGTAGAGTCTATCGATAATTTCGGAAGAGTTTTTTATCATCCCTATCTCCTTTTCATCTTTTACGCTCCTGACATCCATGAATGGTTGGGAATCACAGATGAAGTTTTTCTCACTTATTTTTTTATGAATTGAATCGATTGATTTAAAGTCGTTGCAATCTGAACAGAATTTGGAATAGGACAAATAAGGGTACAAGGATTTTGTGGAATCCTCACCTCGCTCAGTCGAAAATATTTCACAGTCAAATGATTCTGTTTCTGCTCGTGAAACTTCCAGTTGAGGGACAAAGAGTTTCACGCCGTCGTGAGTACATATTGCTATTGATTCACCCCAAAATCCCGTGAAGTAAAAGATGTTTTCCGGCGTAAACATAACGGCACCCTCAAAACCACCATCTGAAAGATAAGAAAGAATCCTTTCTCGACGACACTTGAACACGATTTTAATAAAATTGTTCGCTTTTATCTCTTTTTCCAAATTAGTTTTAAATATCGGCTCTGATTCCCATGTTCTGATTAAAATTGGATTATCTTGTCATGCTTCCAGGTCCGACCAATGTACCAAATCGTGTAACAAATGCAATGTCAAGCCCTATGATCAATCACCGAAGTGACGATTTTAGGACACTCTACAAAGACATTATAGCCAAAACTAAGGTAGTCTTTGAGACTGAAAATGATATTGTGCTTCTCACGACATCTGGCACTGGCGCAGTGGAAGCCTCTGTTGTTAATCTCATAAAAAAAGATGATGCAGTAATAGTTCCTGTCAATGGTGAATTTGGAACTAGGCTTGCGGATCTAGTGGATAACGTGGGTGGGAGAGCAATTAGGATTAATGCGCCCTTTGGGGAGAATCCTTCGCTTGAAAAGATCAAAGAAGCTTTTGAAATTAATCGCAACGTTAAAGCCCTCTACGCAATTTACAATGAAACTTCTACAGGAACTACTCTCAGGTATATGTCAGAATTAGGAAAGATTTGTGAAGACAATGACACATTCTTCGTTGCAGATGCAGTATCAATTCTTGGTGGTGACGATCTACCCGTAGACAAGTGGAAAGTAGACATATGTGTTACTGCTTCGCAAAAAGCTTTAGCAGCACCACCAGGATTGGCTCCGATGTCGATTAGTAAGGAAGCAAAAAAGTACATTATAGAAAATCCCCCTGCTACTCAGTACCTAAACTTAAAGCGATACTTCAAGTATTTTGAGGAAAACTTTGAAACGCCATTTACTCCTGCGATAAGTCTATTCTACGCCTTTCGGGAGGCATTAGAAATCATCACTGAAGAAGGAATGCGTAACAGAATTCAACGTCACAGGCTATGTGCAAAAGCCCTCTACGCAGGATTGAAAGAACTTGGATTAGCGCCATTTGCTCAGGAAGATGCCAGAAGTAATGTGGTTATAGCCATAAACTATCTACAGGGCATGGACGACAAGAAGTTTAGGCAGATTCTTTCATCACAATTTAGGGTCTTATTGGCTGGTGGATTTGGAGAATTAAAAGGCAAAGTATTCAGAATAGGATGTATGGGAGAAGTTACTAGTTACCATGTTATGAGAACTCTTTCCGCAATTTCATCAACTATGGAAATGCTTAAGGTTCCAGCCCAAGGTGAAGGCCTATCTGTCGCTCATGAGATTCTTGGGGCTAAGTAATTAACTTGTGCGTTCTTGTTTGTTCATTAAGCTTAATATTATGGTGACCCGACAGCAAATTCCGTGGCATTAGAGAAAGGATCACTAATTCTTATTGATTATACAGCTAAAACAAAGGATACGAATGAAGTCTTTGAAACTACAGTAGAAGATGAGGCAAAAAATCTTCAATCATATGATCCGACGGTGAAGTACGAACCCCGACTGGTGTCGGTTGGTGATGGTTGGGTCATCAAAGGCCTAGACGAAGCACTGTCTAACTCAAATGCCGGTGATAAGATCGATGTCGAAATCTCACCGGATAAAGGATTTGGAATTAGAGATCCCAGCAAAATCAGAATGATTGCTCAGCGAAAATTGGGGGAAAAAGCAGATGAACTTAGACCTGGCGATATTGTTGATATTGACGATCGAAAGGGGATAATTAGATTCGTAGGTTCAGGTCGTGTACAAATTGACTTCAATCACAGACTCGCTGGCAGGACATTAAACTATAGTGTAAATATTCTGAAAATACTTACACTCGATGAAGAGAAAATAAAATCTCTCATCAGAAGGAGATTGCCCATTGATAGTGAAAAGATAAGGGCCGAAATTAACGATCAAAGCCTCTCTATTACCATTCCTGAAGACTCAACCTTAATCGAAGGTCTTCAGATCATAAAAAAGGCAATAGCAAACGATCTCTTCAAATACCTACCCACTTTTCAGAACATTAAATTCATTGAAGAATATATCAAGGCTGAGAAAGAGACTGTAGAAGAAAAGAAAGACACACCCAAGGTTGAGAAAGAGACTGTAGAAGAAAAGAAAGTATCTAAGAAAAAGGTTTAGAATGTTATTTTAGCAAATAGATCCCAGTAGATCCGAGGAGATCGATGCCGGCAGACGGATATCTGCTCAAAATATTATCATACACCTAAATCACATTCACAGATTTGGCTAAGTTTCTCGCTGAGTCATTATCCATTTTTACTTTCGTAAGAATTGTATATCGATCTGGCCTCAAAGATTGTGCTATACGCAGTGCATTTATTAACTGCTCTTCATTTACTTTGATTTCCTTTGCTGTTGTCGGAGCCGAGACATTCTCTAACGTCCTTATGATCATCTCAGAGTCCATACCGTGTAATTTTGACATCATAATCGTACCGATACCAACCCTCTCACCGTGAAGACCGCAATCATCCTTTGTCACATACTCGAGTGCGTGACTGAACAAATGCTCAGATCCTGAACAAGGTCTGCTGCTTCCAGCAATGCACGATGCCACTCCAGCACTGATTAGAGCTTCGACTATTGTTCTTATCTCGTATTCATTTCTCAAGGATAATTTAGGCATCTCCGTAATTATTTTTGCACTTAACTGTGCAAGATTGGCCGCGTATGTCCCAAAATACTCATTCATGTCGTCTCTGGCCAATTCCCAATCTTTGATAGCAGTAATTTTTCCGATAAGATCACCACAACCAGATGCATTTAGTCTATGAGGAGCTTTGGATATCAGGTCTGTATCAGCGAGTACACCAATTGGCGCATGCGCCTTTAATGAATACGGCTTTTCGCGACCTCTTATTGACACGAAAGGACTTGAGATCCCGTCATGGGAGGCGGATGTAGGCACACTCACAAAGGGAATTCGGAGGTTACTTGAAATCATCTTTGCGATGTCGACGGATCTTCCACCCCCGATGCCTATTAAGAAATCCGGATGACTCGCTCGAATTTTATTCTGTAATTTCCTTAGAGCGCCGATTGATGCAGATGGTGCAATATGCCATGAATCCGTTATAGAACATCCATTCAAGACTTTACTACATAGGTCACCTACCCTTGATTTGACAATATTACCTGAAATGAGGCTAACTTTTTTCACGTTTTCGTTAAGATTTGCGAGGAATGATCCTAGCTCTGAAATTACTCCCTCGCCAATTAGTATATTCCGTGGTAATTCCATGGAATGGGTTGGCTTGGTCATTGAACATATGGCCTACGCGTAGGCTTTATTTAATTTCTGACATTTTGTTTCAGCGATCTCATAATCACCCGCGGCAGAACTACTCGAAGTAAATTCGATCTCTTGGCAATTGCTGAGAACGAAAGGTTATTTAGGTTCAACCATGAACCAGATATGATATCTTCTACCACAAGATTTCGAATAAGTGAAATATAGAAAAATGTTTGACAGAGTTTCAGAAGGCCATTCTACGAACCAAAACATAATGGCCACTATCCTACGACACCTCCCATCTGAATCCGGGGTTACAAAGATCGAGTACGAGGGCCCCTATATTGGATTGTATACGAAAAACCCCAGGTATCTTTTGGAACACCAGGAGCTGGTCTCCCAGTTGGTTAACTCTATTAAAAAGAGAATAGTAATTCGAACTGATAATTCCATTAGGTCTTCAGAAAGAGTCACCAGACAGATTCTAAATTCAAAATGTATATCTAAATCCGATGTTTCAGAAGTATTTTTTGACCCAGCATTAGGCGAAGCTACAGTCTTTGTAAATGATCAGAATGCACTGAGTACGCTATCACAGATCAACATTGATTTGGCTGAAATGACTGGCTGGAGAATGATATTCAGAAGAAAACCCAGAAACTTCAAAATTTACAAAGAGATTAATGATATACTGAACAAGAGGTCAGATGAACGTATCCTTTTTTATAAACAAATTGGGGAAAAGATATTCAGGTCTAAACTTGGAGGGGTTACCGAAGCTAATATTGTTTGTCTAGGGGGATTTAACGAGATTGGAAGGTCCGCAATACTTTTGATCACTCATGAAAGTAAAGTTCTCCTGGATTTTGGTATTAAAGTTTACGAAAATGAAAATCTAAATTCCATACCACGAATAGATATTACCGGTCTTGGAATGAATGATATTGATGCCATTGTAATATCCCATGGACATCTTGGACATTCCGGGGCCTTGCCACTCTTATTCAAATATGGATATGAAGGTCCGGTATATTGCACTGAACCTACGTTACCATTGATGATTGCTCTGCAACGTAAATTTACTCTTACACACAAAAACAATTCGATTTATTCAAGAAATGACATTGACGATGTTATTCTTCATTCGATGCCGATTAACCCAGGATTTGTTACTGATATTTCACCTGATATTCGTTTGATGCTTACAAACTCGGGGCATATACTGGGTTCAGCATCAGCACATTTGCATATTGGAAATGGTGATCACAATTTAGTATACACTAGTGATTTTAAGTTTGGAATGATGGTTGCATTAGATAATGCGATATGGAATTTTCCAAGAGTTGAAACACTGATTCTCGATAGTACACACGGGAGCCGTGAGGATATTTTTCCGTCAAGGGAAGATGCTGAAATAAATCTCACCAATAGCATAAATTCCACCCTGGCCATCGGTGGAAGAATACTCATTCCTGTTCCTGAATTGGGATTATCACAGGAACTTTGCATTACTCTCGGAATGTTACGTAATGCAGGTAAGATTAATCCTGATAATATTTTTATTGAAGAAAGTGTAATGGATAACCTCGACTTTTACGAAATTTATACAGAATATCTATCCAAGAATTTGAAGCAAAGGATTTCAAATGGCGAGAAAGATCCCCTATTCACAGAATCTTTAGTTCCTCTTGACGGAATTCTGGATTGGAGTAAATCTATCGCATTAGCACCCTCACCAACATTGATTGATGGAAAATCAGTTACGTTACTGAGTCAAATTTGCGATGATCCGTCAAGTAAACTTATTATAATTTCTAATCCCGTCCCATTTACTCCTAGCGCTAAAATAATGGAAGGTGAGCGTGAAGTGTGCATAGGCAAAAAAGTGTTGGAAATCAAGTGTGCTGTGGATACCATTCCTGGGTTCAGCAGTCATAGTGACTACAATCAAACATTGGCCTATGTTAGTAGGCTTAAACCTAAGTTAAGAAAGATAATTACTAACCACGGAAGTGGAAATAGATGCCATGTCTTAGCGACTAGTATAAATAAAATTTTCAAGATACAGACACAACATCCATCAATCCATGAATCAATAAGGCTATTGTGATAAATTGGGTTTAATCATGAAAAATGTCTTAAGTTCTACATCGTTATTTCAAATCGTATGCTCCCTTCCAGATTTTTACGCTTGGGGGCGTAATAACTACCCTTTCCTCGCCCAGTCTCGCAATATCGCCTCCGGATGATTTTACATAGCTGTACAAGTCCTCTATCACCTTCCTTAAATTATCTATATCCTTGTGAGCAAGCGGAGTCACTCTGATAATAAGGATGGTGTGTTTCCGGGCATCTTCTTTAATGCCACTAACATCGCTCATATCCCGAAGCGTTATCGCTTTAAGATAAATCGGTTCTTTTTGCATTTAGAGAAGATCATTCCTTAGTTACGATAAAAAGAGTGAGCAATAATTGCCAAATAGTTATTCCGGTCAAATCTTTTTAACCTGTGGGTTCAATTTCTATGCGAGGTAGAATTTCCTTGTGCTTTCGTAACGAGAATCAATCCATTTATAAATCTGAGGAGTAAATTAGAAATTGGTTTAGGGAGATTGAACTTTGATCTTTTGGTAACTGCAGCGATCGGGATGTTCATAATAGGTCTTGCAGCCGTAATGTACTATGAGAGTCTAAGTCCTAAATCCCGTTCTATGGAAGGGACAAAATCCGAAACTGCCAGAGAAAACGATTAGATGAATTCAGACGCCTTAACATTAGAGTCATTCGAGAGGAATGGTTTTGATACCTTAACGGAAATTCAAAAGAAAGCATTTCCTGTAGTAAATAGGAGAGGAAATTGCCTTCTGGTGGCTCCCACTGGTTCTGGTAAGACTGAAGCAGCCGTAATTCCGATTTTCTCATTAATGTCCCAGGCTAATTCTACAACAGGATCGATAAGGGCAATTTACGTGACACCGCTTCGTGCATTGAACAACGATGTGTTCCGCAGGATAATCAATTATGCAAAAAAAATGAAGCTAGACGTACAGTTAAGACATGGGGATACGACTACCAGTGCTAGACGAAAACTAGTTACAAATCCACCTGACATTCTCATAACCACGCCAGAGTCTTTGGCGGTCATTTTAACTAACAAGAATTTATTACATTCTTTGAAGGAGCTGGAATGGATAGTAATTGACGAGGTCCACGAACTAATTTCAAATGAACGTGGAGCTCACCTGGCTTTGAGTCTTGAACGTCTTCAAGCCAACAGCAATAGAAAAGTGATCAGGATAGGGCTCTCAGCCACAATTTCAAATTTGGAAGATGCCGCGAGATTCATCAGTGGTGTTGGAAGGAAGTGTGCGATTCTAGTTGATAAGACAATCCGTGACTATGATGTTGATGTAAAGTATGTAGGAGGGTCAGTCAGCAACATTGCGCGTTACATACTCAAATATATCAAGTCTCACAAAATCTCAGGGTCCGTCCTATTATTTACAAACACAAGGGATGAAGCAGAATACATTGGATCCGTTCTTAGGAATTTAGATGAGATATCAACTGATGTACATCATGGCTCGCTTTCTCGTGAAATGCGCGAGGATACAGAAATTCGTTTAAGATCTGGAATGTCGGGAATTGTAGTATGCACTTCTTCGCTCGAGTTGGGGTTGGACATAGGCTCGGTTGAGTTAGTCATACATGATGGCTCTCCTAAACAAGTTTCAAAGCTCATTCAGAGGATAGGTCGCAGCAGACACAATAGCATATCTTCAGCCAAAGGGCTAATAGTTTCAAATAATTACGATGATGTGGTCGAATCTTTAGCAATTATGCGAAGGATGAAACGCAAATCCTTGGAATCTCAAATCCCACATGAAGCTCCGCTTGATGTGTTAGCACACCACCTAGTTAGTTTAACTATTAACAACCCAGGTTCAAAATCACTAGTAGAGGCGTTCAACCTCTTTACTAAGGCGTATCCATTCAGGGATGTTTCTTTTAATGATCTCCAAAATGTTGCCAAGCTACTGAATACGTGCAGGATAATTCGATATCACGATGAGGACCATACTTTCAAGTCAGGTATGAAATCATACACTTACTATTTTGAAAATTTGTCAACGATTCCGCATATCTTGAAGTTTGAAGTAGTGGATATGACAAGAAAAAGGAGAATTGGGACTTTAGATCAGCAATTTATAGGAGAATTTGGAGAAAAAGGAAATGTCTTTGTGCTTAAGGG
>JBAWET010000231.1:0-2571 GCA_049591355.1 Nitrososphaeraceae archaeon | reverse complement strand
CATTAAGGTAACTAAGTATGTGACGTGGAGAATATTATTTCCTGTGTCGTTGTCTTTCAGGTTAAAATTAAAGCCAACATTCTTGCCAGATATCAATTGAGAAGGTTCGGATTTGAATATCAGTGATACTTTCCGGTCTCCCAAGTTAGCGGAAGGCATATTGTGATCGCGACCCATTTGTGCAATCGAAACTTTCATGTAACTAATGTTGTTCAACAACACCATGGCACATAAGATAATTATAAAGGCGGATGTTTTGCTGAAACACTTTGACATAGCCAATATTACTGTAAGTATCTGAGATATATGAAGTAATCTTAGCTTATACACGGGTGTTCGCCCTTCTATTAGAAAAAGATCACCATTAGGTTTGCAGAACATTATATTATCAGTGGCTCGACTTCTAGTTTTCAGCTGTCTTCATTATACATCAACTTCTGATTCAGATTTCGTCCTTTAAAGTTTTAAGCACTCTGGCACTTGGATCATTTGGGAATGACTGCTCGTCCAGGTAGTAAATAAAGTTACTTGCGGTGATTATTCCTATCGATCTACTTCCATCGTTGACTATGAGATGTCTGACTTTTTCTTGTAACATAAGATTTGCTGCGTCCTCTGCAGATAAATGGTGATCAATTGAGACCACTGGGGAAGACATAAGATGATGCACCTTGAATTCTTTGCTAATGGAATCATGGATACATACCGCCCTCGTAATATCGCGTTCGGTGATGATGCCTACAGTACTTTATTTACACGAAATAGGAGAAGGAAAACCAGAGATATCGAGAAAGAAATTATGACAATGAAAAAAGATGTTGCCGTAGGGATGTTCTTTTCTCAATTAATTACATGGGTTATAATGATAACAACTGCGGGTAGTCTTCATATCAGCGGCATAACGGATATACAAACAGCAGATCAAGCTGCTCAAGCGCTAGAACCGTTAGTCAAAATTTTTCCATATTCAGGTGAGCTGTCAAAGGCAATATTTGCCCTTGGCATAATTGGAACAGGACTATTAGCAATACCCGTTCTTGCTGGATCATCTGCATATGCTTTATCGGAGACATTTGGATGGAAGGAAGGTTTGGGCAAAAAATTCGGAAAAGCAAAGTCATTTTATCTGGTAATAATTTTCTCTACAATTGTTGGACTCTGGATTGCACTTTCTAATTTAGATCCAATTCAGGCTCTAATATATGCTGCTGTAATCAACGGCATAGTAGCCGTCCCTATTCTGTTTATAATTCTAAAAATTTCTAACGACAAGACGATGGATAGAACTAACGGTCTATTCTCTAGAATCGTAGGTTGGATCACTTTTGCAATCATGGCTATTTCAGTTATGGTTTTCTTGATCCTGACGGCGACTCATTTTTAATTTAATTTGAATCTTCGGATGAATGCGGAATGCAACCTTAGCCAGGGATAGTTTTCTTACTATGTCGTCCCAAACTTAAACTTAAAAGAAATAAAATTACGATTAGAACTGTGCTTGAAATAATTATAGACACGTTATCGGCCAAATTATGGGATGTCATGTGTGTAGACCAAGCATAGCCCGGTTGGAGCAATGTTATACAGATTTCTGTTGCAAGTGAAAGCATGACAGTACAAATAACAAAGATCTTTATTGTTCTGTTTTTCCATTTATGCATGCCGGTAACCTGCCTATTCTCGACTATACAACTTATATGACATTTCGGAGAACCTATGGATGGAGCTCGATTAAATGATAAATTTCAAATTTACAGCATCTGTTATATTGGGCATTTTAGTTTTAGTGACAATAGCTGCGGGCAGTAATAATATTCCCGTTTCAGGTAGTGTTAACAATACTAGTAGCGCAGGAGCACAAGTACAAAATCTTGAGTCACAATCAAAGACCCACGAATATACGCTAGTGGCAGAAGAGACTACACTAGAGATAGCTCCCGGTGTTCGTGTTGATGCATGGACCTATAATGGTACTATTCCTGGACCAACCTTAACAGCTACAGAAGGTGATAGGGTCATAGTCCATTTTATTAACAAAACGCCATTGCCCCATACAGTTCATTTTCATGGAGACCATCCTAGTATCCAAGATGGTGTGTTTGAGCAGGTGATGGCAAATGAAACTTACACTTATGATTTCATTGCCACTCCAGCTGGAGCACTAATGTACCACTGTCATGTCTCACCAGTAATGCAGCATGTAAGAATGGGCTTGTATGGCGCATTCATTGTACATCCAAAAAATCCTTTGCCTCCTGCAAGAGAATACGTCCTTGTCAGTGGAGAATACGATACTCAAAATCAACTGAATCCGTTTCCGGAATACTATATGTTCAATGGTTATGCTGGAGGGTATTTGACAACACCCCTTCCTGCGAGAACTAACGAGACTGTTAGAATTTACCTCATAAACATGGGACTTTCTCCTTCATATGGAATGCACATCCATGGAACTCTGTTCAAAGCGTATCCCTCAGGTATCTGGCAAAACCCTCCATTGAGAATACAGTCATGGGAATTAGGCTCAGGGAACGCAGCTATATTAGAGGCCAAATGGCCTTGGCCGGGTAA
>JBAWET010000230.1:0-3476 GCA_049591355.1 Nitrososphaeraceae archaeon | reverse complement strand
GAGCTTGCCAAGCAAGCAGAGAAGAATTTGAATGAATCCGCAAATAAGGGCACTAATAATGACAATAGTGGGCAAGGCGATGTGGTCAGGGAGAATACGAAATCTGATAAGAACTCGTTGGAAAAAGTATCAGAAGACAAGTCGCCATCTCACACTGATAAAAGCGACTCCTCAAACCAAATCCAAGATTCAAAAGACTTGAATACCTCAAATTCAGGTGAGGCATCAAAGTCTGGATCGGAAGCACTATCAGATATCGGAAATCTAGCATCTCAAGATGAGAGCAAAAGTACCGATAATGAAAAGCCGAAAGAGTTGGTGAAAAATTTGGGTTCTTTAAAACAAAGTCCTGATGCAACTGTGGCCGATACAGGCGCTGTTAATGATTCTTCGCATACTGATGGTAATAATCAGATATCTGAATCCGGACCAAATTACGGCGAGATTCTTGCTCAAGCAGAAAAAAACATTCGTGATAAAGCTGGATCAATGATAAGTGAAGTGATGAAAAATAGAACGCAAGACTCCATTACCAGCCCCACAAGTCAGGGTGATAAGGGTGGCCCTATACCTTCTAATACATCAGAATCCACTCCGACAAACGGTTCTTCTGCAACAGTTCAAAATGTTACGTTGATACCCGACCAGATAACAACAACACCATCCTCTTTGTCGACTGATGTCAAGAACAACAATACAGATGGTTCGACATCGACTAGTGAAATAGGCTCTGGATGTGTTAATCATGATGGGATAACGAATAATTCAGAAACAGGAACATTAGATATGAATAATAGTTTACTAACAGATTGTGTTGTTAAGAGTCCTGTCGGCGTGAGTGATAATAATAGCAGTCAAATAGTCCTACAAATAAGTAATGATAGTCTTCAGTATAATGGAGCGATAAATTGTAATATCATTATTTCAAATGAAACTGGCTCAGCAATAAGTAATACTGGACTTAATTCGAGCGCTGATAGCCAGGCTGACGAAGGCTGCTATCCCCAGAGTTTGACATCAGGCCAATTTAGCTATATTGTTTGGAGCGAAGGAGATGAAGATGGTAGGTATATTCTGTTCAAGAGAAGCACCGATGGGGGCAAGACATATGGGGATGTCCTGAGATTAAGCCCTGGAATTCCTTCCGCAGTATTCAATCCAAAAGTCTCGTCCGAAGGAAATAATGTATATGTTGTCTGGCAGGGAGATTCTCAATCAGGAAACCAGGATATTCTAATGAGGAAAAGTACTGACAATGGAAAAACATTTGCCAAGGAAATTAATGTGAGCAACGACCCGGCAGGATCGGGTAATCCAGAGATTAAAGTTAATTCAAGCAGTGTGTTTGTAGTATGGGATGGAACAACGCCAGGCAGTAACGAGATATTTTACAGGAAAAGTATTAACAATGGATCTAATTTTGATGGTATAAAGAATTTAAGTAATGATGGAGGAATTTCATATGAACCCAAAGTTGTTCTAAACAAAAAGAATCTTGAAGTATACTGGCGTGATTATAAGAATGGGCATGAAGAAATACTTATGAAAAAGAGCCTTAATGCAGGTAAGACATTCGACATATTGCAAAAAGTAAAGAAAGACATATCAGGACTCTGGAAAGAAAAAGGTCTAGATCAGCTACTGCATCGCTGATTGAGTAGCGAATAAGACCGATGCCTTATAACTATACCACTTGACAAAGTAAGGCAAATTCATCGGACTGTTGATTAGTCCGCCGAGTAAAAGTGATTCATAACTTTTCTCACATTGTTCAGCTATCCTAGGACTAGAATGCCTAAAGTGTTGGGGTTCATACACTTGGTTTGAACGGCGCACAGATTAGTTTTGAGTAAAATCTTCACCAGACGGTGTATAACTGGTGGAGTCGAAATTAATGGCAGGTAGTGTAAAGGAAAAAATAGCCCCTCCCCCGTTTGAATCATTTTGAGCCCACATTTTTCCACCATGGGTGTCAACGATATTTTTTGAAATAAAAAGCCCAAGGCCTGTCCCCGCATCCGACTTCGAGACAAACTTTGAGAAAAGTCGTGGCATGACATCAGAATCAATACCTCTGCCAGTATCTGTTATGGTAACAATAACTTCACCATGATCCTTATTGTCATTATGCTTCATTTCCGTGGTTATTGTAATGGTACCAGTTTCAGTAAACTTTAGTGCGTTCTTTAGCAAGTTAAATATTACCTGATGAATCCTTTCTTTGTCTGCATATACATACAGGGATTCTTTGGGTTCAAAAACAATTTTTATATCCTTATTCTTCATATATACATCGGGACCATTCTCAATATCACTTATGACAGTTTTAATTTTCTCATTAATGTCAAATCGTTCCTTATGCAGTTTCAATAAGCCACTTTCAATTTTTGAAGCATCCAAAATATCTTGAGAGAGCCTTTGCAGCCTTTTCGCATTTCTCATGACAATATTTATCATCTCCTTCTGGGAAGGATTTCTTAATTCGGAGTGAAGTATGCCTGACAGGCCTAGTATGGGCTGGATGGGTGTACGTAATTCATGTGCTGCGACATTGATAAAGTCTTTTTGAATCTGTTCATTCTCTTTTAGTTGTTGGTAAGCCTCTTGCAGGGAAATGTTGGAATTTTTAAGGTCTTTGGTCATCGTGTCAAGTTTGAGGTTAGATTCCTTCAACTCTCGGGTTCTTTTGACGACCTCCTTTTCCATGGTGCTACTCCATTTGATCAGGAATATTATTAGCATTGCAACGGCAATCAAGGTACCCACAAGTAGCGAATAACTTTTGAGTCTCTCTGCGAAAAGAGTCTCGCCAATGTTTGAAAAAATTACGTTGGTCGGTGTCACTACCTGGATAAAGTAATTGGGCTGACCTTGCACAAATATTGGATAGTTAGTATTGATCCTTTCCCCTCTTCCGTAATCATAAATGGCATATCCTGGTTTACCATTTAATAGATTTCTTGTCAGGTTGTTTAGGATCTGATTGTAGTTGATAAATTTCTGTACTACTGGACTGAAGATATTCTTGCCAACCAAATCCTTGCTAGCACCCACAGCAAGTAAAGTACCTTTCTTGTCTAATACGACTAAGAATTGTGAATTAATGTCATGGACATTGCCGTAATGTGCAAAGAATGACTCTGTCGGTATCGACGCGCCTATTAATCCGAGGTATTGACTATTTTCTCTATTTATTATTGGAATTGCGATAAAAGTTGTGTATATTCCCTGCCTCTCAAAACCTTCAGAAAATACAGGTTTCAAGGTGCGTTTAGCTTCCTGTACCCAAGGTCTTTGAGAGAAATCAGCACCAAGATAACGATCTTTCCCCTCTGGAGATAGGCCGATAGTCACAATATCATTTTTGTCCAGTACGAAAATTCTATCAACTATATTTTTCACCAAGCCATATTTTTCCTCAATTAGATTCTTAGTTTTTTCAGCTGATAGCTCCTCGTTTTGAAGATATGCAGAAT
>JBAWET010000229.1:0-10455 GCA_049591355.1 Nitrososphaeraceae archaeon | reverse complement strand
ATATAGAGAACATATGAGAATAAAAGGTCAAGTGGGTAAGAGCAAGGAAGATGCAGCGATTGAAAAGATACTTGATTACTATAGGGATTAGTAATACATCTCAAAAGTAACAGTTGCATGTATACTTCGAGTTATGATTGAAGTTTAAGATTCAGATTTATGAACTAGAGATGTTAATTACCTGCTATGCATTACACTGTCTTTGTCAAATTTAATCCGAATGGTAAAATTGAAGTCAAAGGCAATGAGATAACAATATGTTTGAGGTCTAAACCTGAGCGAGGCAAGGCCAACAAAGAGATGATAGAAAGGTTAGTAGCTATTTTGAGGTATCTAAGAATAAAGTACGTATTATTTCAGGATTGACTTCCACGAAAAAGCTAGTGAACATAATCCATTGAGTAGAAATTGAGTTAGCCGAACCTCAGGATTTGCACCGTTATATTAAAGATTGGTGTTTTGCGTGCATATAATATGAAAAGCGTTTAACAAACGTATCAAGCCCATCTTAAATAAATCAATCAAATAAACCTAAATAGGGGACCTAGCCTGATATTTTCTTTCTACTTTATCACTTAAGGGTACTAGTTCTAATCGATTTATGGCGTATCTGATACCAATTATAAATATCATTCCTCTAATAAATATCTGTTTTTGTTCAAATGATTTGCTATTTCTTTCGTTCTAGTGCTAAGGAATTCATTAAGTATGACTGTTTTCATATACATAGCCTTAGATACTCAGTTGACGTAATAGAAGTATGAGTATTTGTGTTTTATGTCAACAACCTTTTGCAGCAGGAGACACGATATTAGAGCAACGTTTGGTTGCTGATACCGAATTTTGCAATATATGTTTCACAGAGTTTATGATAGAGCAAGGTGACAGTAATATTTTTTCCAGTATTAGATGACATGATAAATGAATAAGGGACCAAAAGACGTGACAATGCTAGATGTTCTGGATGCCATACATGAGCCTGATTGACGTGATTTATTCAATTCTATTGCAACTGACAGAAGACGCAACGATACCTTTGACTATACCGTCAAAATAAGCCGTAAGCAGTATTACTCAAGGCTTTCTAAACTGGTCAAAACAGACTTGATGTATGTAAAGGGGCAAAATATGTTCTCACACCTTTCGGAGATGTGATTTACTCAGTGCAACTCGAATTTGCCGAGGCCATAGACGAGCATATGGAATCGAAGGGAGAAATACCCATAATAATTAATTAGATGTCAGGAGAACCACCTCTTCTGTTGGTTTCAAGTATCCTTGGTTGCAATAGGAACAGAACTCTAGGACCATTATTAAACTAAGAATATCTCGAATATAACAATCACCATTACTAGTTAATTACTACATCGTAGTATCTTTGTTAGACAGATAAGATATGATTTATTCAGCCCTAATGACTCTGGTTAGCACAGTTACAGTTAGCTTCTTTGCATTCGTTGTGTCGTCCGTCAACACATTGTTTACACGTATATCCAGTCGTGAACACGTGACTCTGTTCTAAGCTCATTACCATATAATGGGACGGCATATGATTTATCCTTTTCACTCAATTTGGCACTTGTCATCTGGGTTTCCTGTGGGTACGTGCTCGTTATGTGGACAGGCCATAGCTAACGGAGAGTCTAAAAGGGTAGAAGTTATTGATGGCTCGCCGTACTTATTCGATACCTACTCTTGTGTAGCAATGTTCAGTTTTGCTCATTATTCTGACGCCATCATCTCTATAATAAATGAGTCATATCAAAAATGTTCAATTGCACTATATGGTGAGTGGGGTACATGCATCATTTGGCTGGATGTAAACTCTCGAGCGATGATTTGAATATGTTTTAATGTTGTCTCTGTGATATTCTGTAGGATTCCACTTCAATTTGGCAATCCAATTCTTTCCTGTCGATATAATTGCTCCATGTAATATGGTCTACGACTTCTTTTACATCACGGGATTTCATTTCAGGGTTTGATTTCATACATTCTTTTTTTATCAACCACTCGGCGTTTTTCATGAAAATTCCCTTATCTTTATTCCAGTAGTATATTTCCTCTGTATCAGTCAGGCTTTTGAACTTGTACTTTTCTGTCAATTCAGCCTCAAGTGTTGGAGGAGTATCCTTTACTTTTTTAATGACATGTTTCAGACAGGATTTCCATGTAGATTCCACTTCACTATCTGGTAGTGGAGGTTCCAAAACTCTTTGATTATAACTATATGCAAGTTGTTTAATATCCTCAATTGGAATTTTTCCTCTATGATGAAATAGGAGGAAAATGATTTTGTCTCTAAGGGTATTATCCCTTGAACCTTCATAGACGTGTTCTTCCTCAAATTTGAATGGGTCATCATTGGCTGTTGAATTCCCATTAGACGTAGACCTATGTCTATTTCCTTTTAGGTAATCCTGACCATGCTTCTTGAAAATACTGTCTATGTATTTGTCTATATTATCTTCTACACTTAGTATTGAAGTGCAATTATCTGGGCGAATATATGGAAAACCATTCTTATGGATGCTTGGGGATACGTTCATCAAGTGCTTGGAAGCTGCAAAAACTTCCATCTTGACTTTACCATCTATCAGAGATTTTGACGGAATCTGATGAGTGGATAAACCAAAGATATGTAATCTGCCCATGTTGTCTTCATGATATTCTATGATGCACCTTTCTTTGATGTTATCTAACTTGCCTATCTCGTCAAGTGCTTCCTTACTATCTACATCAATCACCCATAGATAATATTGGATAGGTTTGTCTAAATCAGTAGTCTGTTTCATTCCCCATACCCTACCAAGCATAGCTGCAGCTCCTTTATCGAATAAACCATTTTTCTTCCATGCTTCATACTCGTTATCAGATGGTCTTCTATTTTGGAACTCCGACCATTTAATTGGAGGTGTATTTATACTGGTATCTTGAGGAATTATTGTAATTCCACGTCTATAGAACCAATCATCAAGTTGTCTGTTGTATGCCTCTTTATCGATACTCTCATTGGTCGTATTATTTTGCAACCTCCATATACGATTGGAAATGGTTGCAATTACAACCCATAATTCGTTCTCTGAAAGCACAGTATGCTACCTCTTCGCATGAAAGGAGAGTCTTAGAATAACGAAATTCAACATGATGGGAACAAGTGCAGAACACTGACTCACCAGTCCAGAGGAGGGTATCATTTCCACTCAACTTAGTGCCCACTCCCTAGATTTTGACCAATTACCAGTCTTCTATCGAGTATAGATAACGGACTCTTCAATGCAGTTTGCAATTCTGCACCTCGACGTTGAATCAACGCAACCGCACTTTGCCAACTCTTGACCTCACCTTTCAGGTCTATAATTTCGTTGAAGATTATTCCCTCATTGAAGGATTTAAAGGCGAGTTTAGCATTAACAATATTGAGCAACACACTCATCCGGTCCTTTTTTCATTTGTCCTCTGCCTTTTCCACCAATCTTGAAAGGAATCTGCTGCGGCTCACGTCGCCTCTGATTGTGTCCAGTCTCTTCAATACGTCGGGGTGAAAACAAACACCCACCACCTTTACCCTTGTCCGTACCATTTAGTATAATGTTATGAACAATGTATAAAGGAACTAAGGGCATCTATTCCTCCTCCTGATAGCAATCCGCTATTTGCTTCTGCAGTGCCTTTAAACCTAGGTCTATTTGGGGGATTAATGGATGCGCTGACAGAACATCAAGGAGTTTCGATTCAATTTCTCGTAATCTATATTCTGTATTAATCAAACCCTTGGTATTACTTAATTTGTTTTTAGTTTCGCTAACAGTGGGCATTAAGATATGTCTTACCACGGATTCAAGTTCTTCGTTGAAACTTTCCATCCTTGGGGTGAGAATAGTGTCAGGCACATCTATTGCTCTGTTGTAGTCTCTAGTAGGGAACTTTTTGATTAATGCGTCCTGTACCCATCTCCAGAATCTTTCTGCCCCAACCTCATCCATTACTGTGTTTAACTCAATTCTATAGGAGTGGAGAAAGTCTATGTATGGAGCTTCATGGCCATTACTGAATTTGTAAAGTGTTCTGAGATACTTGGCATATGTTTTCTCATGGTCACTGATATAATATCCATTTACAAGATTGTTTAGACTATCCCAATGACTACCACCATTGTAACTTTCTAGAAGTTTTAATGGGTTTAGAGTTTCGTACTTTTTACCATTTTCATCCTTCTGCCTATTCATTCGGTCAATTGTATCTAGGTCTATTCCTAGACGAACAATACCTTCAATCACATATCCAATCTCTACACCACTAGAATCGAAGTCTGTCAAAATTATGACATGTGCACCTTTTTTAGCTGCAGCCTCTGACAGCATCTTTCCATATTCAGCTATGAATCCCTGTGATTGAAGTAAGGCAACACCTAAAGCCCTTGTATAAGGTTCTGACTTTACAGCGGTTCCTTCTTTCTCTACACATATTATGTCTGTACCTAGGTCTGCTAATTGTTGATAATTTTCGAAATTAACACTGTACTCTCGACCTTGAAAATATAAGACAGCTCTGTCGGCAGCGAATATGCCTATGTCATGACGTTTTATTCCAAGTGTGTCACAGTATTCTTTGACGTAATGATAAAGTTTTTTTCGCATCTTTGTTTTCTCATCATTTAGTGGTCTGACATCATAGCCCTCAGCATCCAATCTCTTCCTTGCATTGTAGAAAATATCCGACAAGTCCCAACGGTTACTGGTCTTCAACTGTGGATTTTGTGCTACAGATATTTTTCGGGCATCTATTATCTCCCTTTCTACTTGTTTTGCATAACCTCTTGGAATTGGCTTCTTCTGTAAACTTAAATCCGAGTTTGTCGAATTATCCATTACTGTATCCACCCAAAATGGTTGCAGTTCTGTTGGAGTGAGGGAATCGAGTCTCCAAAACTATGACCAATAGTTATACTGACACCGTCAGTTTTGCATTTAGATAACCCATCGTACAGTTGGTCCGCTATTTCCTGATGGTAGCACTTAGAAGCCTTATCTGCCAGATTCCAGAATAATGATTTAGCCATTCTGAGTCATTACCTGAGTTGCTGTAGCAGCTTCCCGTTGTTCGGGTGAGCACACCCGAACACTTGCACTTCTCAATTATTGAAACGCCTCCTCAGCTATCTCCTTAATACTATGTTGACAATTTGGTTCAGAGAGATGTCTTTTGATTGTTCTAGCGATGCGTAAAGTGTCTTCTATTACGGTCTCTTCCTTCCCGCTTTCTTTCATTTATCAAGGTTCCCCCTCAACGTGGAGACTTTTTTCCACAAGTCTCTGGATGTATTTGCTCCTTGGAACGTCATCACGGATTCGGTCTAATTTTTCCAAGAGAGATTTCGGAAATGAAACACCAACTATCATTGATGATACTATTAACAAAACTATAATACGAGAACTACGGTATGCTGGACGCTAGGTAGGATAATAAGTTATCTTGAACTTATTCGGTAATTACATAATTTGTGTTTTATACCAAAAATTCTAAGCAAAGCTATACAGACAGAGTGAAAGAACTCAGGAATGTATATCAGGTATGAAGTATATCAGAAGTCTAAAGGACTAATTTGACTTTATCGCCTTTTTAATTTCTTGAATCTCTGCTGCCAGTGCTTCATACTGATTCTTTTCAACCTCTAACTTCTCGACCTTTTTAGTTAGTTTGTGAACTTGTGAGATTACCAAATTATCATGTGCTAATTCATACTGAGCCAGAAGGTCCTGAGGCGTTACCTTCAGGTAGGATGAGTCGTTAGCCTTCAGGTTGTGTCCCTCAAGTAGCCAGCGCTTCTCCGTCTGTAAGCCAGAATTAGCCAACTCTCCGCAGAAGAATCTTCTGAATCCATTGCATATTGGAATATCGATTCTAACACTAGCCGCCTTTTGCCCTTCCTTTAGATGCGTCCTAGTACGAAGGCCTGCAGCTTCGGCTAGTTCCGTTAGTTTTCGAGCTATTGCTGTTTCTTTAATTCGACGTGGATGTGCTATTGCAAACTGGTCTTTCCGGTCAAATTGCTCACGAATCAAGGGTGATGCACTAGTTATAACCTCACCATAACGCTCACGCATAGCTAGATAAGGGTCTATGCCTTTCGTCTTACACTCGCTAGTACAGAATACTGTATATTCTTCAGGTTCGTTCTCGTAGATAGTAATCTTGTACAAGTCCTTAACTACCTCCAAGTTCCCTATGGAAAGACCTGTAAAGCTTCCAATTCTTGCACCTGTACTGGAAAGTATCAAAATTACAGCACGCATGCGTTCATCCGCAATATCTAATATTTTTTGTATCTGGTCATGTGAGTATCCAAATGTTTTCTTACTTTTGACTACTGGAGGCATGAATCTGCTAATTTTTTTTGAGTTAATCATCATATCGTTTATCTTGCAAAAGGTTACAACAGGTTTGATGTAGTTCATTATCGCTGCGTGTTTCATTCCCTTTTCCTTTAGGGTAATAATTACCTCTATGAGTTCCCTCTCTATCTGCTTATGGTCCTTGGATAAGAGTTCAGTTGTATCCCTGTAGCCGCAAATGTCTAGATATTTTTGCAAGTATATCATGTATAATTTCCTAGTATAAGCCGAAGGAACAGAATTAAGAAAAAGACGTTCATTTTGGACTTGATTTAGGTTTTGGACCTGAGATTGTGCTGTTTTCATGCCTAAGTATAATATTCAAGCCTAGTTAAAATATATATTATATAATTTGTAAACTACCATGTTTATAAATTAGTTGACACAAATAGTTGTATGATCCCCTACCAGAATAATAAGATACAAACATCAAGTCTATTGAAGAGATTTCAAATAATTGAATGGAAGATGGAGCATTCCAAGAAATGAGGTACAAGATACTCGGAAAAAGCGGATTGCGAGTTTCTGAACTTTGCTTAGGAACAATGACCTTTGGAGAAGATTGGGGTGCATTTCTTAGAGGAGCTTCTAAAGAAGACTCCAAGGAAATCTTTGAATTATTTGTAGAGGCGGGTGGCAATTTTATTGATACCGCCAATAACTACCAAAATGGGACGAGCGAAAAATATGTCGGAGAGCTCATTGCAAGTGAACGAGAAAAATTTGTTTTAGCTACAAAATACACCCTGACAACGAATCCTAATGATCCCAATGCTAGTGGAAGTCATCGTAAGAATCTATTACAATCTGTTAATGCCAGCCTAAAACGCTTAAACACTGCTTACATAGATATGCTCTGGGTGCATGCATGGGATTACATGACTCCTATTGAAGAGCTCATGCGCTCTCTTGACGATCTGATAAGATCTGGAAAGGTTCTGTATGTGGGAATGTCTGACGCACCTGCGTGGCTTGTTGCGCAAGCTAACACCATGTCAGAACTTCAAGGGTGGTCCCCATTCATCGGTCTTCAAATAATGTATAGCTTGATGGAGAGATCTCCTGAAAGGGACTTGCTTCCGATGGCTCGTAATTTAGACATTGGCGTAACTGCTTGGTCTCCTTTGGGAGGCGGAGTTCTTTCAGGAAAATACAATAATGAGATTCAGGAACAAAAAAGGTTCGACCCTAACAATCCAATGACTTCCGGGTTTGTGAACGAAAGAAATCTCTCGATAGCAAAGGAGGTACAAATAATAGCGACGGAAAAAAACAAGACACCGTCACAAGTCGCATTAAGCTGGTTAAGACATAGAAGTGATAGAGGAGTCATAATACCAATTGTTGGAGCTAGATCTAGAGCTCAAATGAGGGATAATCTTGGTTCTTTGGAAGTTGATTTATCACTAGACCAATTGAAAAGATTAGATGACATAAGCAAAATTGAGTTGGGATTTCCACATGATTTACTTTCTTCTGATATGATCAAGACTTTGTTGTATGGGAACACATACTCATCGATAGACTATCATCGAGCAGGATCATAAAATGGCGCATATTGAATCAGGCCTTAAACTGAATGTTTTAGGTGTAGGATCCAGCATGCGGCAGGGGTCTTACAGTACTACCGCATTGAACATGATATTGGATATGGCTAAAGGTAACGAAGCAGAAACAAAACTCTTAGATTTACGACAAACAAATTTACCAATGTTATACGCGGCTAAAGACGACACACATGAAATAGGTCAGGTGACCGAACTAGTTGAATGGGCTGATGCATATATTCTTGCAACACCAGATTATCATGGGTCAATGTCAGGCTCACTTAAGAATTTCTTGGACTACTTTTGGTCAGAATTTGCAGGCAAAACATTCGGATATATTGTTGCATCCCATGAAAAAGGTCTTACAGTTATGGACCAGATGCGTACTGCGGTAAGACAATGCTACGGTTGGAGTATACCGTATGGCATATCAATAAATCCTGAAGATGATTTTAATGACAAAAAAGAAGTTATCAACAGAAAATTATGGTCACGTTTAGATATGCTAGCCAGAGATTTAGTTGTGTATGGAAAACTAATAAGGAAACAATTTGTAAACGATTTGCTTCCAAACGCTCCTGTCAATACCTTTGCTGCATATTACAAAAAATAGAATAATTGAGACCAATAGCACAAATTCCTGGATCTTGGCTCATAAATTCATAGCTTCTTATCGTGCATTAATTTCGCAATATTCGGATATAATCATAGAGTAGTACAAACTTTCTTTCGACGATAACCCAACCCAACCAATGTAATTATGGTGCTGGAGTTAACAGTAGAACAAGTAAACTCCCTTTTCAGAGTCAGTATAAATTAAAATCAAAAACTCAACGACCGATTCTCGGATTGGGATTTGAATCCTCTTGTTTCACTTGTGGGTTCATACCTTCTATGGTAATATGTTTTATTGAGAGGAACTGTAGTGTTTTTATTAGGCAGAGATTATGATGACAGACTATTAAGATCTCAGCAGGAAAGAAATAACGTCGATCCGGGTTCGGTGAAATTGGTTGCAGACTAGACCCTAAAAGAAGACCCAGTTTCCAAATACTTTGCCACTGTTAATAATCACAACTATATGTATCATTTACATTAAGATGTTGATGAAATCAATTGCCTTCGGAACACATCTACCCGTGATGGGATTCGTACGAGAGGAAACCGTATCACGAGAACAGTTAATCTCGTTTGCACAAAAGGCGGAAGAATTAGGATATGACTCATTGAGTGTAAACGATCACATAGTTTTCAGAACCGGTTGGCTTGATGCAATAAGTTCACTATCAGCAATTGCTGCTACTACTCATAGAATAAAAATTGGTACATCTATACTGAACATAGTAATAAGAAATCCAGTTATCTGTGCTAAAGCTTTATCCTCAATAGATATTTTATCTTCAGGTAGATTATTCGTAGGTTTGGGTCCAGGTTCGCATAAAGGAGACTATGATGCTTGTGGAATTCCTTTTGAAGACCGGTGGAAGAGGTTTTCTGAGGCTTTAGAGGTTATTCACGCACTTTGGAACGACAAAGATGGAGCTAAATCATCGTTAGTAGTTTATGAAGGTAAATACTATAGATTGAAAGGCGTATCTATTGACCCCAAACCGTTTCAAAAACCTCGTCCTCCTATCATGATAGCAAGTTGGGGTTCAGAGCAAGGGTTAAGAAGGGTAGCAAAATACGGAGACGGCTGGATGGCATCAGCTTATAACATTACACCGGACAAATTCAAGGAGAAATGGAATCAACTTCTGACTTATAGAAGAGAGCTGAATAAGGATGTAGAATCATTTGAAAACTCTGTCATGACAATGTTTGGATATATAGATAATGATAAACAGAAAGTGCACAGGATGGCAAAAGAGATACTGTCACCAGCTCTAGGAAGGTCTGCTGATGAACTAGAGAATTTATTGCTTTTTGGGTCTACTGATCAATGCCTTAAAAAGATTGATCTCCTTTACGAATCAGGAGTAAAACGTATTCACTTCTGGCCAGTAAATGATTACATAGAACAAATAGAGATATTTTTTAAAGAGATAGCCCAGAATTTTGGTTAGATTAGATTATAATGGATTGCTGAGTTTTTTTAAATTCAAGACTTATCCTCTCTGAAAAGGAGGTCTTGAATCTAACTCCCTTTCTATATGGCTATGATAGTTATTAATTCTGTATACTTGTATAACTCAAATTAAAGTTTCCACCTTTTATAGGTTTGATGGCCAACCATCAACTACATGCCAGGTTTCAACCATTTTTCCATTTTGAATTCGGTATATACTTATTCCTCTGTAATTAATTTTCTTCATAGTTTGTTGAGTGTGAGCAGAGGTTGTTTTTGGTGTCAATGTTCCTTTCCAATAGGCACCTACAAGGTCTGGATAATTTGGTGATGCTATCAATTCTTCAACGAAATAACTGAGTTCATCTAATTTATCCAATGAATATTTGAGGTCATTCTTTGCTCCCGCAACTCCTAATCCTGCAGCGCCCATATAGGCAGACTG